>JBOGMR010000615.1:0-5026 GCA_050746825.1 Bryobacteraceae bacterium
GCGCGGGGGGATCTAATGAAACGACTCACGATTAACGCATTCTTTCTGATCCTGCTCGCGATGAGCTGGATTCCGGGCTCGAAGTCCCAATCGCCGGCCGCAAGCGGGCAAGGCAAGCTGAAGTTCCGCGTTCTCTACACTTCCAGCCACTTGCCGGCCGAAGCTCAAAAGGTCCTGAAGTCCGCGCACGGCGGCTTCGCCGTCGACATGCGTCCCGGGAAAGGCGAAACCTATTTCTCGCTCAAGGGAGCCGGCATCATTCAGATCAGCAGCGATTTCAAAACCACGCGCATGCTCGATACCGCGGCGGAGATGAAGGACACGAATCTTCACAACACCACGATCTGGCTGGCGCCGGATGGCACGCCCTTTCTCACTTTTCCCGGCAACGAAACCAATCAGGTTTTCACCACCAGCCTCGACGGCAAGCTCCTGCACGCCCTCAAAACTCCGGACGGCGGCGTCGATCTGGGCCACCCCGTCGCCACCGATTATTTCAAGGGCGCGGGCAACTTCATCCCCACCGACGTCGAGCAGCTCGACGGGCTCCTCTACATCACCACCGGCTATTCGAATCTCGACTTCGTGCTCACCGCGCGCATCGTCAGCACGAATCCTTTCCGGGCGGTCTGGCACGATTTCGCGTTCGGCGGGCGCGGAACGAGTGCAGGGCAGTTCGGCACCGGACACGGGATCACCGTGCCGCCAGGAACCAGGCGCCTCGATATCGCCGATCGCCCCAACGCCGAAATCGATCGTTTCACGCGCTATGGCCAGTATCTGTCCACGCTGAGAATGCCGCTCGGATCATTCCCGTGCGACACCTACTATCTCGGCAAGTACGCCGTCGTTGGATCCCTGCACGGTCCGGACCGCAGCAAGGGCGCTCCAATCTACATCCTCGAAAACGACCAGCTCGTCTCGACGGTCATGCCGAAATCCGACCTCGGTCTCGCGAACTTCCAGAGCATTCACAACGCCGTGCTGCGCGAAGCCGGCGGCAAGCTCTACATCATCGCGCAGGCGTGGAACCCGGGCGATTTTGCGATTTTGGAGCAGGTGAGCAACTAGTTTTTGGCCACCCGCGCCGCATCCGCCGCCCAGCGCCGCAGAATCTCATGCCCGCGGTCTCCCGGTTTGAAACGGCGTCCACCCTGGTGGCCGTCTTCTTCGCCCGTCTGCACGTTCAGCGGTTTGCGTAAGATCTTGCTCTGCTCCACGTCTTTCCCGTCGATCCGTTCGAGCATGGCGCGATAGTTCGTCCAGGCATCGCGCGGCGCGAGGTACCCGGTGCGGCGATCCGGCGCCACCAGCTCGAAGGACGGCACGCGCCCACCGCCATGGCACGTGAAGCACGCGTTGCCATCCTCGCGATTCTCGAGGTTCATCTGCGGCACGACGTAGTCGAAGAAGTAATCGAAGTTGCGCCACCGTTCCGGCGTGAGCGCAAGCTTGGGAACGGCCGGGTCCGCCGCGGCCGTCTTCTCCACCTCCGCGCGATAGCGGTCCGGCAGAAAACGCGCCGCCTGACCGGCTCGCATCTTCGACACCGCAGCGATAACGTCCGGATGCGTGCGCCACGCGGTCTCCGAGAGCATGCGGAGCGCAAGGTCGCGGAGCCGCGCGTCCGCTCCCGGCTCGAGCGCCTTCAGATACGACCCCAGCGCAAACTTGCGCAGTTCCTCGCGACCCGCCGGCCAGCGCGAGTGAGCGATTTCCGGAACGGGTGAATCATGCGTCACCAGCCACGACATGGCCGGCAGCCAGAAGTACGCTTCCACCGGATTGCGGAACGAACGCGGCGCCATCGCGACCAGCGTCTCGAGCCGAAAGTCGGGATTGGCGCCGAAGACCGAGCCAAGCACGTCGGCGAGAAACCACTGCCCGTCGTTCGACGCGTCGTCGAGCTTCGGCATCATCAGATTGAAAAACGTGCGTTGGCGTTCTTCGGACACTGGAATATCCCAACGCGCGCGCGAAAGCTGACGCACCATGGTGCGCTGGACCTGGCGGCGTCCCTCTTCTTCGACCGCCGCGCGATTGATGCGCTCCATGAGCGGCTCGACGAACTCGGGCGAGGCCGGCAGCAGCACCGCCCGCGGATCGGACAACGAAGTCGACGCGATCGGCCGCAGCTTTTCCGGCCCTTTCACCGCGTAGTGCAGGAGCTTTTTCTGCACGCCCTCGTCGATCACATTCGCCGCGCTTTCGATGGCGAGCTGAATTCCTTTCTCGTCGGCCGCCTTCTCGGCCCGCTCCCAGTAGCTCACCACGGCTTTTCCGACCATGGCCGACGAGTGCGGCGTCGAGTAACCGAGCGGCCCCGACCCGTTCGATCCGTACGAGGCGTTGTAATAAGTCGCCGCGACGGCGGCAATCCGATCGGCCATGTCGAGCGGCGCCGAGTCCAGCCGTTTCGCCGCCGCCTCGAACAATTCCGCAAGCTCCGGATAGGCGTGGTCGTAATTCGCGGCGGCCCGGTTGCCGTTCGCGATGAACAGCGCCTGCAACTGGTAGCGGTGCGCGTTGGCCGCGAGCACGGAGGGCTCGGCGCGCTCGAGCAGCGTGAGGAATCCCCGGTTGAGACCCTTCCGCACGGGCGGATTCCAGATCCACCAGTTCCACGCCGCGCGGGACGCCCAGGCGCGCACCGCGGGGCTCGCGTCCTGGTTCATCATGCGGTTAAGCAGCGCCGAGAGGCGCTCGAAGTCGACACGCGAGCCAGGCTTGACGGCGTCTATGCGCATGACAAGCGCCGCGGCGAGCGCTTCGCGTGTCAGATCGGAGCCGTTCTCATAAGCGGCGAAAACTTCGCTCCATCCCTTATCGTCGATGAGAGTCTGCCGGAGTCCCCAGCGAGCGGCCTCGCGCACGAACTTCACCGGATCGCCGAGACCTTTGGTGAGCGCGGGCACGGCCTTGCCGGAGAACTGCGCGCCGAGCGCGATCAGCGCCCAGTAGCGCACCTGCGGGCTCGCGTGCGCCGCGCCGGGCAGCATCAGATCGAAGAACGGTTCGCCGCGGTCGAGCCGCGCGTCGATCTGCGCCAGTGCGCGGAATTTCGCGATCGTGTCGTGCAGCGATTCGCCTTTCCGCGGCTCAAGATCCGCGCGCGACGGCAGACGCGGCGTGTCCGGGTAGAGACGCGCCAGCGTGTTCATCACGTAAGCGGTCGTCACAAACCCCGTCTTGGCCGAGCGATTCCACCGCCCGTAGGGATCCTGAAGCCGCAGCAGCGCAGCCACGGCTTTCTCGATCGCCGGATCGCTCGCACCGGCGCCCAGCGAGACCAGCGCATCCACCGCCAGAGCCGTCGGAGCGGGGTCTTCGGCCGGATCCTTGATGCCTGGAGTAAATCCCCACGAGCCGTCGTCGCGCTGCGTCGCGCGCAACGCGCGCTCATCGTCCTGAAGCTGTTTCTCGATCTGCGCGCCCCGAGGATTCGGATAAACCCGCCGGAAGAAGAGCACCCGATGCGCGATGTCGTCGGTGAATTTCGGCTCGAGCGCCAGCAATTTCCGCGCGCGCTCTTCGATTCCCGCCAGGTACTTCGGGTCTTTCGTCTTGTCCCACGCCGTGCGCAGAATCTCGGCCGCGTAATGAAACACGACGCCCTGACCCACGTTCGAACCCTTGCCCGCCGCGTTGATCCCGGACGGATCGGCGGACTGCAGAATATGATTCGCCGTGCGCACCTGCATGGCCGAGTGCAGCTTGCGCGGCGGGATCACCGCCTCCGCGGTCCGTACGTTGTGTCCCGCGACGCGCGTGCCCGCTGGACCGTCACCCAAATCGTGCGGTGGAAGGCTCGTATTGTTCGCCGCGTCCTTGAGCACATTGGTCGGCCGCAGCGATTCGTACATCACGTTGATCAGGTGCCGGTAATTGGCGACGTTCTCGATCCGGTATCCGAACTCCACCGGAACCGCCGCGCCCCAAACGCCCGACTGCGTGTGACAGCTCATGCAGTTCGTGCCGTAAAGCGTACCTGTGTCCTTGAGCCGGCGGTCGAGCGAGTTGCCGCGCGGCCGATTGAGCAGCCACGCATCCACCTGCGAGGTGTGATCGTACACGGCCATGCGCACCGCCTCGCGCGGATCGGTGTAGGGCGCAGGCCGGCGCACGCGCAGCTCGATGTCGTAACCCGGCGAGTTCGCCTCCGCGCGCAGGAAGTACACGCCGCCCGGCTTCAGCAGCCGCACGATGGCCGTGCGGTGCTCCTCGGTTTGCTCGTGCGTGATCTCGTTGGCGTTCCGCCCATCCTTGTATTCCTGGTTGTCCGCCGTGTAGAAACGCAGGCGCGCCGTCACGAACGGGTCCGTCATCGTCATGTTGCAATGCAGCAGGCGGGGCTCGCTGCCCTTGTACTCGATGCGGAACCAATCGTCGCCCGACTCGCCGTACTTGCCGTTGTCGAAATACTCGATGTCGTCCGCCGATCCGGTGATGTGAAAACTCTGCTCGTCGTTGCCCGGCGCGAAAGGCAGCGTCTGTGCTTGCGCGATTGCATCGTTGGGCTCGGCTTCGACCGCGAGTCTCCGCGTCGACGGGCCAAAATCCACGCGCCGCACCGACAGCCGCACTGGCGCTTTCACGTTCGCCGGCCACGGGGTCCGCGCGGGGAAGGCCATCCGCTCGCTGACGATGCCACCTTCGCGCCATCGCGGCGCGTTGAAGACCGGCGCTTCGTCCTCGACCGGCGCGAGACGCAACCGATACTCACCGGCCGCGGGCGCGCGGTACACCACGTAGACGTCGGGGTCGAGCGCATGCAGCACCTTCCGGAATCCGCTTGCCCCGCCTGGCCCCGCCCACTCCACCGCCAGCCGCCCGTTCGCCGGCAGCTTCGACGGCGCCTCGATTCCGGCAGTAATCTCGACCGTTTCGTTCGCCTCTAGGCGGATCGTTTCAACTTGCGGCGTAGAGAGATTCAACTTGCGCTCGAGGCTCGCCGGAGCAGCCAGCAGCGCGGGAAAGAGCAACAGCGGGACACAGCGTTCGCACCGCATACGTTGGAGTATAGAAC
>JBOGMR010000616.1:0-3485 GCA_050746825.1 Bryobacteraceae bacterium
CGGTAATGAAGAACTGACAGGTGCTCGTGCGCGGCTGGCCGGTGTTCGCCATCGCGAGCCGCCCCGGCTGGTCGAACAGGATCGTCTTGCTGAATTCGTCCGGCAGAGGCTGGATGCCTCCGTCGCCGAAACCCGACCCCATCGGGTCGCCCCCTTGGATCATGAAGCTTGGAATCACGCGGTGAAAGATCGTACCCGAATAGAGCGGACGCGTCACCATCTGATTCGTCTTCGGATCCTTCCACGGCTTGGTTCCCCGGGATAGCGCGACGAAATTCCGCACCGTTGCCGGCGCTTCCTTCTCAAACAACCTCGCTACGATCACGCCCATCGACGTGTTAATGATCGCGTACAACCCCGGCTCGCGCGCGGGCTTGGCTTCCGCCGGTTTGGCCGCATCGGGCGCCTGCGCCCAGAGCATCGTCGCGCACATCATCCAGGCAATCGAAAATCTCATCCTCATCACCACGAAATTACCATACCGTGGGGCGGCCCCGTGGCCTCTCAGGCCGCGCGCACGGCTGATAACCTTATCCCATGACCCTCATGCGCCAAATCCGCGCCTTCCCTGTCCCTAAACGCACCATCGCCATCTGGTGGCTCGGCCAGAACGGCTTCATCTTCAAAACTCCCGAAGGCACGCTACTCTCCACCGACCTCTACCTCACCAACAGTTGCGCCTCCATCTACTGCGACGCCGGCATCAATCTCGACCGCCGCGTTCCCGTCCTCATCCCGCCCGAAGATCTCGACGTCGACGTCTACACCTGCACTCACAACCACGCCGATCACACCGATCCACACACCATCCGCGGTCTCCGTAACAAAGACACGACGCAATTCATCGGCCCTCATCCGAGCTGCGACGTCTATCGCGCCGAGGGCGTCGAATCCGGCCGCATCGTTCCCGCGTGGCCCGCATGCCGGCTCGAATTCCGCGACATCACTATCCACGGCGCCTTCGCTCTCCCCACCGACGACACCGACCTCAATCACATGGGCTATGTATTCGAGTTCGGCTCCACTGGCCCGCGCGTCTACATCACTGGCGACACCGACTACACAGACCTTCTGGCCTCCGCCGCCCGTCACTCGCCCGGCTTGGTCATCACGTGCATCAACGGCGGCTTCAACAACCTCTCCCACTGGGAAGCCGCCCAGCTCGTCTCGCAAATCCGCCCCAAAGCCGCCATCCCCTGCCACTACGACATGTTTCCCGACAACGCCGTCGACCCCGCCCAGTTCCGCGCTTCGCTCAAGCTGCGCTGCCCTGACATCGGCTACCAGGAGATGAAACACGGTGAACCATTCTTGTTTGAAACGTAATTCTGAAACGACGTGCCGTGAGAAAGCCCTCACACAGAACCGCGACCGTAAGGGAGCGGCCTCGCGGCCATTTCCGTGTGGAGAGGGTGTATAACGGAACCAATGCGCACGCTTCTGTTGATTGCCGCATCGACGACGCTGCTGTGGCCTTCTGACTGCAGCCGCAATTCGATTGGCTTTGAGCCGCTCAACACCCCGGCTGCTCCGTCGTACAAAGGCTCGCGCCTCGGCCTCTACCCGAACGGCTCGAACACACGGCCCGCCGCGTTCGAAGCCCGCGGACGAGCGCAAGCCGCGCAAGTACGCCCTCGAGACGCCGCGGGCGCGATTGACGATGCGGCCGGACGGATCGTGCTGCTTTCGATCGGCATGTCGAACACCACGCAGGAATTCTCTGCGTTCCAGCAGCTCGCCGCGCGCGACAAGACCATCAACCCGCGCGTCGTCCTCGTCGACGGCGCTCAAGGCGGTTGGACTGCCGCGCGGATTCTGAGCGACTCCGCCACTTACTTCGCCACCGTTGATCAGCGCATGGCCGCGTCACACGTCGCCAGTCCGCAAGTGCAGGCTGCCTGGATCAAGCTCGCCGACGCGCGTCCCACCGCACCGTTTCCCGATCACGTCAACATTCTGCTGAACGAGACCAGGCAGATCCTGGGCCTGCTTCGAGCGCGATATCCGAACCTCCGGCTTGTCTATCTGTCCAGCCGAATCTACGCCGGGTACGCTTCAACTCCCCTCAACCCCGAACCGTTTGCATATGAAACCGCCTTCGCCGTCAAATGGCTGGTCGAGCAGCAGATCAACGGCGACGCCGGCCTGCCCGCTGTTCCCTGGCTTGCTTGGGGGCCTTACTTGTGGAGCGACGGAACCAGGACGCGCCACGACGGTCTGGCGTGGGCCTGCTCCGATTTCGCTAACGACGGGACTCATCCGGGAAACGAGGGTCGCGCAAAAGTCGCTCAGATGCTGCTGGACTTTTTCAAAACAGACACGACGACGCGCTCCTGGTTCGTCACCGGTTCGCCGGCTGCGCAGAGGCCGTAGCCCTTCTTGCTTCTTCCTTGTTTCCCCTGCTATCCTGATTCTTTCTGGTAGAGGCGCGGCGGCCATGAGTATCCCGATCCGCCACTCCGGCGTGCTCCGGAGATCGGGTGAAAGGGGCCGGCAGTTTCCGCCGAAACCGATCCCGGCAGCAACGGCCCGATCGGTTGGTGGGCACGGTTAACACCTGTCCACTGTCATCCGTTTAACGGGTGGAGCGCTATCGGGATCGAAGACACTCCTGCATCACGCGCCTCGTGCGCTGTCTCCCTCCCAGCTTCCATCCCAGGGTCGAACTTATGAACGTATTCGAGTTGACGCGGGCTCTGGTCGACATCGAGTCCATCACCAACAACGAGGAGAAGGTGGGCCTCTACCTCTACCACTATCTCTCCGATCTGGCCGGCCGCACCGGAGGCCGCGTCGAGACCATGGAAGTCGAACCGCGCCGCTTCAACGTCTTCGCGCACTGGGGACAGCCCGTTGTCACGCTCTCGACGCACATCGATACCGTGCCGCCTTTCTTTCCTTCGCGTGAAGACGACGAGTTCATCTGGGGACGCGCCGCGTGCGACACCAAGGGCATCATCGCCTCGATGATCAAAGCGGCCGAGGCGCTGCTCGACGCCGGACACTCCGGACTCGGCCTGTTGTTCGTCGTCGGCGAAGAGCGCAACAGCGCGGGCGCCTACTGCGCGGCCAGCAATCCACGCGGCTCGGCTTTCCTCATCAACGGCGAGCCGACGGAGAACAAGCTCGCGCTCGGCTCGAAAGGCGCGCTCCGCTACGAAATCGTCGCCAGCGGAAAGATGGCGCACTCGGCGTATCCCGAACTCGGCGAATCGGCGATCGAAAAGCTTCTCGACGCGCTCCAGGCGTTGCGCCGCGTGCCGCTTCCGGCCGATCCCGTGCTCGGTCCCAGCACGCTGAACATCGGCACGATCACCGGCGGCCGCGCTGCCAACGTCATCCCCGACCAGGCCAAGGCCGAAGTCTTCATCCGGCTTGTCGGCGATTCGTCTTCAACCAAAGCCGCGGTTCAGCAAGCCGTAGGCAGTCTTGCGCAGGCGAACCAGGTTCTCGAGATTCCGGCGGTGCATCTCGGCGCGCTTCCC
>JBOGMR010000617.1:0-3164 GCA_050746825.1 Bryobacteraceae bacterium
AAAACCATCATGGAAACGCCGACCAGGATGTACAAGACCGGCAGAAGTGGAAAACAAAAATCGACAGCGCGCAAGCGCTGCCAGCCCGGCCTTCGCCGGAACACAAAGACGCTTGCGACCGCCAACACGCTGAAAAGCGTCAGGCTGAATCCGATAAATTGGAACAGCTCGGGAAGCGGAGTCAGAGTCATCAGAATCGTGCAGACACCCTGGCTGACGATCGCGACCACGGGAGTCCGCCACTTGGGATGCACCTGGGCGGCGGCACTGAGGAAAGCGCCGTTTTTCGCCATCGCATAGTAGACGCGCGGGCCGATCGTGACCATCGCGTTCACCGTCGACATGATCGACACCGCCATCAGGCCGCTGAAGATGGCCGCCACGCCGGGTCCAAACAGGTTCACGGCCGAGACCATCCCGGGGGCCGGCTGGCCCTTCAGCTTCTCCAAAGGTGTCGCGTAGATGTACACTATGTTGAGGCCCAGATAAAGCACCGTCACGAGCGTTGTTCCCAAAGCGAGCGCCTTCGGCAGGTTGCGCTCAGGCTCCTTCAGTTCCTCGGCCACGTAGGTGGCCGCGTTCCATCCGCTGTATCCGACCATCACAAAAAACAACTGGATCATAAAAGCAACCACCAGCGGGTCGGTGGAATCGCGCGCTGCCGGTGTGGATAAGTTTGACCAATTGCCTGAACCGGCAGCGAACCCGACGATCACAAAGCTGACGATCACAAGCACCTTGATCGCGGTGAGCACGTTTTGGATCTTGGCCGTCCTCGATACGCCCAGGCAGTTCAAGACAGTGAACGCTCCGACCAGCAATGTCGCCAGTAGCTGCGCGCCCCCGAACTTGATGGAGAACGCACCGGAGCCGATCGTGAAAAAGACATTCGAAGCGCTGAAGACCGGAAAGAAAAAGCTGACGTAAGCGGAAAACACCAACGCCGAGCTCGCAATCGGCGCCGAGAAGCCGGCGAAGAACGACGCCCACCCGGTCATGAAACCCCATGCGGGTCCGTAGGCGCGCGTGAGATACACGTACTCGCCTCCGGAGCTGGGGAAGTTCACGCCCAACTCGGAGTACGTGAACGCGCCGGCCAGGGCGAATACCGCACCCACAGCCCAGGCAAGCAGGATCAGATTCGCGTCGCCCAGCGCGGAGGCCATGAAGCCCGTAGCGCCGAAAATCGCGGACCCCACCATGTTGGAGACGACCAACGCGGTCGCACTGACCAGACCTAATTGACGGAGAAGTGCGTGAGGAGTTGGGGCGATCGCGCGGCTGGACACCCCTCAATTCTACTGTAAGGGCCTATCGCTCCTCGCAGCCGCGGCTCTGTACGGCGGCGCTACGCGCATTTACGCGTGATCAACCGCGCGCCGCGGTTGTGGGTTACGTAGTTATACGTCCACTCGATCAGCACGAGCAGCCGATTGTCGAATTCCACCAGGTACATCAGGTGGACGAACAGCCACAACAGCCAGGCGAAGAAACCGGAGAAACGGAACCCGCGCACGTCTGCCACCGCCGCGGCTCGTCCGATAGTCGCCATGTTCCCCTTATCGAAATAGCGGAACCGCGGCACTGTTCGGCCGCGCAGGCGGGCCTGAATCACTTGGGCGACGTAGCGGCCTTCCTGCATCGCGACCGGAGAGACGCCCGGGAGCGGACTTCCCGTCTGGTGCGAATAATTGGCCATATCGCCGATCACGAAAACCTCGGGATGAGCGGGCACGGAGAGGTCGGGTTCGACGATCACGCGGCCTTGGCGATCGAGCGGCGCTCCGAGCATCACGGCGAGTGGCGAGGCCTTGACTCCGGCAGCCCACAGCACGGTGCGAGTCGCAATGCGCTCGACGCCGCCGGCGGATTTGATGGTTACGCCGTCGGCATCAATGGACGAGGCAACTGTTCGGCACCGTGTGCGTACGCCGAGCCTGATGAGGGAACGTTCCGCGGAAGCCGACAAATCGGGCGGGAAGGTGGACAGCACGCGATCGCCGCCTTCCACCAGCAGGATGTTCGCTTCGGCCGGGTTAATGCTGCGGAAATCATGGCGCAGCGTGTCGTGAGCGATCTCGCCCAAGGCGCCTGCCAGCTCGACGCCGGTGGGCCCACCGCCGACAACGACGAACGTCAGCCAGGCCCGCCGCTTGTCAGGATTGGTCTCGCGTTCGGCAGTTTCGAATGCAAGCAGGATGCGGCGGCGGATTTCCGTCGCGTCCTCAACCGTTTTCAGGCCGGGCGCCAGAGGCTCCCACTCGTCGTGTCCGAAGTAATGGTGATGCGATCCCGCCGCCAGGACCAACGTGTCATACAGCACGTCGCCGTCTTCCAGAATGACGCGGCGCGTTTCGAGGTCGAGGCCGGTCACTTCCGCCATCCAGACGCGCGTGTTGACATAGCGGCTGAGGACGTAGCGCAGTGGCGAAGCGATTTCGCCCGGCGATAATCCGCCCGTGGCGACCTGGTAAAGCAGCGGCTGAAACAGATGAAAATTGCGGCGGTCGATCAGTGTAACATCGACTGGCGCCCTCCCCAGTTTTTTTGCGGCGTAGAGTCCGCCGAATCCGCCGCCGACGATGACGACGCGGTGTCTGCTCATCCGCCGTGAGCCCGGGCGTGGGCCACGTCGATCTGGCGCAGCACCAGGAACTCGGAGAGGTTCTCAGTGGTGAGCATTCCGGCGAGCCGATCGCCATCCATGACCAGCGCGCAACTGCCCGACATCGCGTTGAGGGCGTCGGCGAGGTCCATATCGGGCGAGAGGCGAGGGAAGTTGCGGTCCATCGCGCCGGCGACGTATCCGTCAGGGCCTTCGGTGAGCATCGCGCGCAGCAGGGCGCTGCGCTGGAGCAGCCCGACCACATGATCCGCGTGGACCACGGGGAAGTCCTGCTGGGAGGTCGCGAGCAGTAGCTGGCCCGCGTCCCGGATCGTGTCGCCGTGATTCAGCGTGCGGAAGTCGGTGATCATGGCGTCGCGGACCGGGTGACCCATCGCGAGCGTGCGCCCCCTGGCAGCCATGCCTTCCTGCGCGGCGCCGAGGTAGACAAACATCGCGATGAACACAAGGATGAAGTTCGAGGAGAGCAGCCCGTAGAGGCCCATCGCGATGGCGAGGAACTGGCCGGCGCTGGCCGCAATTCGCGTCGCTTCATCGA
>JBOGMR010000618.1:0-9768 GCA_050746825.1 Bryobacteraceae bacterium
TGGAAACGAGTGCTGTGGTTGCAGCGCTGGAGAATGTAAGCGGCAGCGAGCCGTCGCGCCGACTCCGGGCTGGCCGAAGCGCAACATGCACTGGGGGTGAGCAAGCTGTCTTATCAGCGAGATTGGCGCGCCGCCGAGCGAGCTCTGGGCTGATCCTGCCGCCCCATGGACGGTTCAGCGACGCATGGAACGCCGCGTGCGAGCAAGGCCGCTACGAGGAAGCGCTGGCGCGATTCGAGGAGGCGGCCGGAAAGCGGCGCACGAGCTGGGTCCTGGGCCACCTCGGATTCACTCTTGCGCATCTGGGCCGGGCGCAGGAGGCCAGGGACGTGATCGCGGAGCTGGAAAAGAAGGGCGGCAAATTCGAGGCGGCGGTGGTGCACGCGGCGCTTGGCGAGAAGGACCTGGCGATCGCGGGATTGGAGGCGGCCGTCGCCGCATTTGTGCCTTCCACGCTGTGGATCAACGTCGACTACCGCCTCGCTGATTTGCGGGATCATCCCCGTTTTCCGGCGCTGGTCACGGCTGTGGGACTGCGCTGAGCGGCTCCGATCCGCGACTTATTCATCTCGCAGTACGATGGCCGGGTCCACTTCAGTCGCGCGGCGCGCCGGAATCCAGCACGCCGCCAGCGCCACCAGGGCGAGCAGCGTCCCCATCGCGGCGAAGGTGGGCGGATCGGCCGGCGTCACCCCATAAAGCTGTGCGGCCAGCAGCCGTGTCAGCGCCAGGGCGCCGCACACTCCCGCTGCCAGGCCGAGAGCAACCAGCACAGAGCCCTGGCGCATCACCAGCCGAAGCACAGGTCCCGTGCCGGCGCCAAGCGCCATGCGGATCCCGAACTCCTGCGTGCGCGCCGTCACCGAATACGAAATGACGCCATAGATTCCGGCGGCCGACAACAGCAGAGCAAGCCCCGCGAACAGACCGATCAGCGAAACGTACAGCTTCGCGTTCGACAGCGAATCGGCGATGACGCGCTGCATGGTTTTGACGTTGAACACGGGCTGGCCGGGATTCAGGTCGCGAATCGCTTTCCGCACGCTGATCGCGAGCGACTCCGGTGGCAGGCGTCCGCTCACCACCAGCGTCATTCCCACCTCGTGGAGCTGCGCGAAATTCTGCGCCACCGGATAGATGATTTCGGGCGACGCGGGCTTTTGAAGTCCGGACTGCCGCACGTCGCCCACCACGCCCACGATTGTGCCCCGGTAGAGAATCCGCTGGCCAATCGGATCCTGGTTCGGGAAGTGCTGCCGGGCCATGGCCTCATTGATCAATATGACTTGGGGCGCGTCGCGGTTATCGGCCTCGGTGAATCCGCGTCCCTGGCGGATCGGTATTCCGAGCGCCTGAAAATACCCGGGGGTCACGTAGCGAAGTTCGGTCAGGGGCTGCTGGGGAGGTGGTAGCTGGGGCCGCCCGGCGATTGCGAAATGGGCCGTCCAGTTGGAGTGCTGCAAGGGAAGCAGCGAGATGATGCCCGCGGCCCGCACACCCGGGATCTGGCGCGCGCGCGCTTCGATGTCGTGGCAATAGCGAGCGGCGGCGCCGGGGACGCGGTTTTGCGCGCCGGAGATGGTCAGGTGCAGGGTGAGCACGTTCTCGGCCGCAAGTCCGGGGTCGGTGTTCTGCAAATGAAGGAACGCGCGAAGCAGCAGGCCCGCGCCGGTGAGCAGCACGAACGCCAGCGCGACTTCCGCCACCACCAATCCGCCGCGAAACCGGCCCGATGCGGCGCCGCCGCGCTCGCTCGATTTGAGGCTGCTCTGGACGTCGACCCGCGCGGCCGCGATCGCCGGCGCCACACCGAACCCGACGCCCGTCACGACACACACCGCCAGCAGAAAACTGAAAACGCGCCAATCGAATCCGATTTCCCAAGAGCGTGGGATTTCCGCCGCGGCGAGGTTCACAAGGAGGCTTGAACCTCCGAGCCCAATCGCGAGGCCCAGAATGCCGCCGCCCATCGCAAGCAGGAGGCTCTCGGTGAGAAGCAGCCTCACGAGGCGCAAGCGGCCGGCGCCAAGCGCGACGCGCACCGCCACCTCCTTGCGTCGCATCGCCGTGCGCGCGAGCAGAAGATTCGCCACATTCGCGCAAGCCACCAGCAGAACGAGTCCCACGGCGCCCAGCAGGACCAGCAGCGATTTGCGCGCCGAGCCCGCGACCACGTCCGCAAGCGGTGTGATCCTGACGCCGCGCCCTTTGTTGGTCTCGGGATATTGCGCTTCCAGGCGCTTGGCGATCACGCCCAGCTCAATCTGCGCGGCGGCAATGCTGACGCCCGGCCGCAGCCGCGCGAGGACGTGATTGATTCGGCGGTTGAGCCGCTGCTGCAAAACCTCGGCAGGGATTTCCCAGGGCACCCATAGTTCTGTTCTCGAAGCCCGATAGGGGAACTGGAATCGATCGGGCATCACGCCAATTACGGTGAAGCTCTCGCCGTCGAGAGTGATGCTCTGGCCGATCGCGGGCCGGCCGGAGCCAAAATGCCGCTTTCGAAATCCCGCCCCGATTACCGCGACCTTCAGGGGATCGTCTTCACGGAACGTGCGGCCCTCGATCGCCTCGACGCCGAGCGCGCGGAACAGACCTCGTTGAGCGGCTACCGTGGCCACCAGCTCCGGCTCATCCACGTTCTGAAGATTCCGGCTGGTAGCCGCGTAACCAACTGTCGCCTCGAGCGACGCGCTCTGCGTCCGCCATTCCTCCAGGTCCGGAATTGGCACCGCACCGGCTTCTCCCCCGGGCGAGGTCTGATTCAACTGGACCAGCCGCTGGGGTTGGTCGAACGGCAACGGCCGCAGCAGCACGCCGCTCACGACGCTGAAAATCGCGGTGTTCGCTCCGATGCCGAGCGCCAGGGTGCAGATGGCGCCCAACGCGAAGCCGCGGCTCGTCCCCAGCGTCCGGACCGCATATCGGATGTCTTGCAGTGTGGCCTCAAAAAAGCGCATCGTCCTCATGACGCGGCGTGACGAGGATGTGTTAACCACGTGGGGCGCCGGCCGGACCCCTGCCCACTGCGTCGAACCTCAAGCGCAGCCGCTTCGAATAAGCGCTCACGCCTGCGCGCAAAAGGTAGTCCAGTTCCTGGCGCGCCTCGTCCGTCCGGCCCAGTTCGAGCAGCGCTTCGCAGCGCCGCGAGTGAGCCTCGAGGTCCGACGGATTCTGCACGACCACCGCATCCAGCACATCGAGCGCGCGCTGCGGATCGTCGAGCGCCAGGCAGCAAGCCGCCAGGGCGTTACCGGCGTAAGAATCGCCCGGCTCGACCGCCATTAGCCCCTCGAAGATCACTCCCGCTTCGCGGTATCGTCCCTGAAGATACAGCGCGTGTCCGCGCTCAGCCACGCGGTAGGCGTCGTCGGCCGTCCATCCGTGCATTGTCATGCGGTCACCCTCGCGTATCGGCCAGATGGCGCGAGACCACCGCGTCCTCGTGGTCCTGCATCTCGATCAGCAATGCCAGCATGCGCTCGACGCTGCGCATCCCGGGCGCGGCAATCTCCCCGGATTGCGCTTCGGCGAACGGACGCGAATGGCGCTCGAGCAGACCGCGCCACTCGAGACGCTCGGAAGCGACGTCGCCCCGCTCGAACCGCGAAGGAGGCGGCGGCGCGCCCAGCACGTGCGCGGCAGGACGATCCAGCCGCAGTAACCGCCGCCAGCCGGCCGGCAGGGACGAGGCCGCCATCTGCGTCAGACGCTTCCGGAACGAGGGGCGGCTCATCGCGACGCCGCCCGCCGCGGCTCTCCCGCCTCGCGACGTCCCGGCAGGTCCCGTCTGCCCCGCCCCGATTCCGGGTAATGTGTATTGAACTCGCATCGCTTACGCCTTCGCCTCCTGCGACAACTGGTACACCCAGTTCAAAACTTCGGCTACCGCTTCGTACAAGTCCTCGGGAATATCGCGTCCGACTTCAAGCTCATACAGGCTGTGTGCCAGCGGGACGTTCCGCATGACCGGGACGCCGCTTCGCCTGGCCAGCTCGATGATCCGCTTCGCCGACAGCTCCTGGCCCTTGGCCGTCACGCGCGGGGCGCTCATCGCTTTGCCGTCATATTTCAGCGCAATGGCGAGATGCGCCGGATTCACCACCACGACGTCGGCCTCGGGCACGTTCTCGATCATGCTCTCGTTCAACAGCTCCCGATGAAGCTGCCGCCGATGTCCCTTGATGTGCGGGTCGCCTTCTTCCTGCTTGTACTCTTTCTCCACTTCGTACTTGCTCATGCGCAGCTCTTTGATGTACTGCTTCTTCTGCAACATGAAATCGGCCGCGCCGATCACTACGAACGCCGCACCTACCTTGTACAACATGCCGGACATCAGCGTCCCGGCGAGCAGGGCCGTCTGTGACAGCGTGGTGCGCGCCGTCAGGATCACGTCGTGCATCGCTCCCTCGATGCTCTTATAAACAAGAAAGAGGATCACGGCGAACTTGACCAGGTTCTTGATCAACTCGATGTACGTTTTGGCTTTGAAGAAGATGTTCTGGAATCCCTTAATCGGGTTCAGCTTGTCGAGCTTGGGTTTGAGCACCTCCGGGGCGAACAGCGACTTCACCTGGAGATACATGACGGCCGCTGCGATCAGGAACATCGCGCCCATGAGCGGCGCCGAAAGGAACAGAAACCGCAGCCAGGCGTCGCCCATATACTTGAGCATCGCGTCCTGCGAGACCGACCCGTCGAGCATCGACGGGCGAAAGAAATCGTGCATCAGATTCTTAAGCTGGTCGACGAAGGCCGGACCTCCACCGGCAAGCACGAGCGCAGCGGTGAGGAACAGGAACGCCTGCGTGAGGTCGTTGCTCTTGGCGACCTGCCCCTTTTTCCGGGCGTCCTTGATCTTTTTCGGAGTTGGTGCTTCTGTCTTTTCCCCTGACATAGAATCAGGTCCCCTGACATAACGTCACGTCGTGGGCTTCGCGGCGCGCAGCTCGTCGCGCGTCATCTGGTCCGCGACCTCCTTAGGATACATGGCGTACCGCGTCGCCAGCATGCCGACATTGAAGTCGCCCACGTGGAAATGCCGCCGGTCGTCGTTGCCGTAGTCGATGCGGAACAGACCGGTTGCGGGCGGCCTCTGCGCGACCGTGAGATCGGCCGCTCCCAGCTCAGCCAGCCGCGCCGCCATCGCGTCGGCCTGGGCGCGCGTGGACATATGGGCCGCACTCAGCGGTGTCGACGATCCGTCCATGAGGCTGATCGATTTCGCCTCTGTTGGCCGTTCGAGCAACGCCTTGCGGGCGTTCATGAAACCCGCCGGGTCGACCATGTTCCTGAGCAGGTCGGCGGGCATCTCACCGGTCAGCATCTCCATGGTCCACATATCGTTGGTGATCTGCGGTCCGGCCGCCGGATCGTACTTAGGGATGGCGCGCGGCGTCTGCATCTGGCTCTTCCGCAGCAGCGATTCGGTATCGGCCGTCGTGACCGGTTCCTGGCTCGTTGCCGGTTGGCCCGCGCAACTCTGCGTCGTACCGAGCCGCTGTGCGATGTCTCCGAAACGCTCACCCGTCGGAATGGCTGTTTGCGGCTGCCCGGTCTGGTCCGGGCCCGGGACCGCCGGCAGGCGCGGCTTGGTAGGATCAATCCGGCTCATGCCTCACCTCGGGTCAATTATCGGAGGGCCGGGCGAAAAGTTGCCATGCCTGCGATATCATACTTAACCTATGCGCACCCTTATTGTATTGATCGCCGGCGCCTTGATGGTTACGCCCGTTCTGGCGCAGAAGAAATTGATCCATCCGAAGGAATTCCCCAAGGGACGGCCCTTCAGTCCTGGGATCCTGGCCGACCGGACCCTTTACATAGCCGGACAGGTCGGGCAGGATCTGAAGACTGGTCAGATCCCCGAGGACTTCGAGGCCGAAGTCCGCCAGACCCTCGACAACATCGGGCTGGTTCTCAAAGAAGCCGGCATGAGCTTCGATAACGCGGTCACGGTGAATGTGTACCTCACCGACATTGGACTGTTTCAGAGAATGAACGCGGTCTACACGACCTATTTCAAGGAGCCGCGGCCGGCGCGCACTACGGTCGGGATCTCAAAACTTGTGGGAACGGCGCGTATCGAAATCACCGTAACCGCGTACAAGTAGGAATGAGTCTTCCGATCGTCCAGGTCGATGCGTTCACGGACCGTCCGTTTGCGGGGAATCCCGCGGCGGTTTGCATTCTTCCGGGCGAGCGCGATGAGACCTGGATGCAGGCGGTGGCGCGCGAGATGAATCTTTCGGAAACCGCGTTCCTGGTGCAGGACGGCAATGGCTACAACCTGCGCTGGTTCACGCCCGCGGTGGAAGTGGATCTGTGCGGTCACGCCACCCTCGCGAGCGCTCACGTGCTCTGGGAGGACGGGCGCCTTGGCGCCGGCGAGCAGGCCCGATTCTACTCCAAGAGCGGTCTGCTCACGGCCGACCGGCGTGGCCAGTGGATTGAGATGGACTTCCCGGCTATGCCTCAGAAACTGTCGCAGCCGCCCGAGGGACTTCTCGAAGGGCTCGGCGTGATACCGCTCTACGTCGGACGCAACCAGTTCGACTATCTCGTGCAGCTCGATTCGGAAGAGACGCTGCGCAGTCTCAAGCCCGATTACGCCAAGCTCTCGCGATTGGGTGTCCGCGGCGTGATCGTGACGAGCCGGTCGTCCTCCTGCGATTTCGTCTCGCGATTCTTCGCGCCGGGCTCGGGCGTTGATGAGGATCCTGTGACCGGCTCGGCGCACTGTTGTTTGGGTCCCTTTTGGGCGCCGCGCCTTGGGAAGACGGAGTTGCTGGCGTATCAGGCATCGGCGCGCGGAGGCTGGGTGAAAGTACGAGTAGAGGGAGACCGCGTCAAGCTTGGAGGGCAGGCGGTAACCGTGCTGCGAGGCGAGTTAGTGGAGTAAACCAATCCGCGGCGCGGGCGCTTGTGCCCTGTATTGTTCAAGGCGAGAATCTTTGCGGGGCGCAAGGATTTCGATAGCACGAAGGATGGGCAGGTTGGAGACCTGCCCCACGTATGCTCAGGAAGCACAGTGGATGCTTCGAGGGCAGGCGAAACCGCCTGCCCCACCGCCGGGAAATCGATGGTTTTGCGGCGAAGACGCAAGGTGCCACGTAACCGAGTGAATGCTATGAACAGAAGACAGTTTCTTCAAACCGGGGCGGCGGCGCTCTCGACGGTATCCGCCGCTCAATCGCGCCCCCCTAACATCGTCCTCATCTACGCCGACGATCTTGGCTACGGCGATCTCGGCTGCTACGGCGGCAGCATTCGCACGCCGAATCTCGACGGCATGGCGCGAGACGGAATTCGATTCACGCACTACTACTCAGCCAACCCGGTCTGCTCGCCATCGCGCGCGGCGCTGCTGACCGGCCGCTACCCGACGCGCGCCGGCGTGCCGCGCGTGCTGTTTCCGAAGGACACCACCGGTCTGCCCGATAGCGAAGTGACTCTGGCTCAGGCGCTCAAATCGAAAAACTACAAGACCATGTGCGTCGGCAAGTGGCACCTCGGCCATCTGCCGCAGTATCTGCCGGCCAATCGGGGCTTCGACGAATACTACGGAATCCCATACTCGAACGACATGAGCCCGCGCCAGCTCATCCACAATACCGCCAAGCACGTCGAAGTGATTGAAGAGCAGGCCACGCTCGAAACGCTGACGCCGCGTTACACCGGGCAGGCTGTCCGCTTCATCGAGCGCTCGAAGGATGCGCCGTTCTTCCTCTATTTCCCGCACACCTATCCGCACATTCCGCTGGGCGCGAGCAGCCGCTTTCGCGGCAAGAGCCCGATGGGCCTGTATGGCGATGTCGTGGAAGAACTCGACTGGAGCGTGGGCGAAGTGCTCGCGGTTCTCAAGAAGAACGGCGTGGACCAGAACACGCTCGTCTTGTTCTCGAGCGACAATGGCCCGTGGTTCGTAGGGAGCCCCGGGCGGCTGCGGGGACGAAAAGGGATGACCTACGAGGGCGGCGTGCGCGAGCCTTTCCTCGCGCGCTTACCCGGACGGATTCCGAAAGGCCGTGTGTGCAGCGGCGTGGCTTCGGCGCTCGACATCTTCCCGACCATCGCTAACCTTTGCGGCGCCGTGCCGTCTAAGAATGCAGTGGACGGGATCGATATATGGCCACTCCTCTCCGGCCAGAAAACGGAGCTGGAACGGGAACTCCTGCTCTACTTCGATAACGTTCATTTGCAATGCGCCCGTTTGGGTAAGTGGAAGCTGCATGTAGCTCGCTACAATTCCATGGCCTATAGTCCCCAGCCTCCGGGCGGGCGCATTAATCTTCCGCTGAAATCCCCCGAATTGTACGATCTGATCGCCGATCCGGACGAGAGCTACGACGTTGCGCCCGAGCATCCCGAAGTCGTCGCGGGAATGCAGAAGCGCATCGAGCAATTAATCGCGGGATTTCCGGATGAGATCCGGCATGCGTTCGCGGAAACGAAGGCGCGTGGAACCGCCGGCAGCGCCGTGGGTGCAGTGCCGCGACCGTTATAGGAAAGGTCTCCCGGGTCAGTTCGTGCGGGCTTGGCTACTCGGCGGGCATGATGCGAAGGCTCGAGGCTTCCATCTTCCCTGAGGGGCCCACGCGAACTTCGTAGAGGACCTTCACGTTGGGCGCCAGATCGGTGGGAAATCCTTCGACCAGCCGCGAGATGTGAAAGAAGACATCTTTGCCGCCGCCGTCCGGCCGGATGAAGCCGAAGCCTCGATCGTCGAAATACTTCACGACCGAGCCCTGCTGCTCGCCCGACGCGTAGGTCTCCTCCTCCGATGATCCTTCCCCTCCGCCGGAACGGCTGGACTTGTCACCCACGCCTTGCTTGAGAAGCGCAAGATCTTCGTCAGTCAACTCGCCCGTCACAGCCTGTTCGGCCGGAATCTGCAGGCTGGGATTTCTCTTCTTGGCCTCTTCGAAAAGACGTTTCTGTCTGGCGTTCAAACGATTACCTCAGATCTATTGTGCCAGACTAATGCGCGGCGGGCGCCACTTTGGGTTTGCGGGCGCGGGAGGCGCGCCGCTCGGCAGGGGGTTGGCGATCGCTCTTCTTCAGCGAGCCCATAACCATCGGGGTGACGAATTTTTTTTCGCCGTGATCGTCAAATTTGATTACCATGCGTTCGTCATTGCTGGACACCACTGTGCCCAGACCAAACTTCGAGTGCTCAACTTGAGCGCCCTGATTGAATGCCATAGAGGAAAGTGAACTCCACCATTATAATAACAAATTCAGACGGTCTTTGACCGAGTTCGTACTGTCCTAAAACAACGCAGTTTTAGGACAGTACCCTATCGTTCGTTCGCAATCTCCGGACGGGAAGTGGATTTAGGCTCGGACTTGACGATGGTGGAAGGATTCGTGCGGTAATACGGCGACAGAACAGGCGAAGGCGCCCGATCCAACTGCCGCGCCGTGCGGCTGCTTGGCGGCGCGCGGCGCTGGCGCGCTTGCGAACGAGAGCGCCGGAGAACGCTTCGATCTGCGAAGTGGATATGGATGTGAGCGAGGCGATCTCAACGGGGTCGAGTCCCAGAGCCGCACCTTCGCGCCACGGGCCGGCGTAGAATCGGGCGCGCAGTTCAGGCTCGGTGTAGAGGCGGGCCATGGCTCGCTGCGTTTCCGCTAGCGGCATAGGGCGCCACTCCTCGAAATCCGGCGAGCTCGCGTCAGATCCGCGCTTAGCTCCGGAAATGAAGCAGTGAGGTTCTCGTCGCGCTCGATCAGTAGCGCCTTGACGGGTGCGCGCGAGACCATCTC
>JBOGMR010000619.1:0-4220 GCA_050746825.1 Bryobacteraceae bacterium
AGACGATGCCGTCTGTGACGCGGGTTCGGCGAGCTCCGGCGATGATTTCTGATCGAACGGCGGGCGTGGGGATGGGGAGTTGAAGGTCGTCAATCAGGCGAGTCAATCCAGCTAGCCCGACGGACCGTTTGTCGGCAGATTTCTTAGCGGCCATGTGATATTCTTAGAATCCTCTTGTATCTGTTTGGATTCCTTAGACAAAAGGGCTACCCTGGAAGCATACGAAATCCTTAGCAGCCCTATAAATATCTTAGCACATGGCGACTCATCTATGAAAATCTTAGAAGGACGCGCTGGATCGCGGCGACCGGTGGCACTGGAGCCGGAGCGCGCGCAAGTGGTGGAAGATGTCTACGCGGAGTACTTGGCGCATTTGGCCGGCGTCGAGGGACTCGAGGTGCACTGCGATCCGGACGTTGCCTGGAAGGTGAGCCCGGCGGCGGCGTGGAGCAATTGCGGTGTACGCGTCCGGTTTGCGGAGAAGAGCGCGCGAAAGCGGATCGAGACGATTCTGACGCGCTATCGAACCAACGGGCGCGGCGCCGGGTTCTGGGTTGGACCGGCCGCTGAGCCCGCCAGTCTGGAGTCGCTGCTGACCTCGCAGGGACTGCGCTGCCGAAAATACTTCCCGGCGATGTACTGCGATCTCGGCCCGCCGCTGCCGAAGGCGGAGCCCAAGGTCGCGATCGACTTCCAGGCGGTCACCGACTACAGCATCTTTCGCAAGCATCCGCATCCTTCGCATGGCCGAATTTCGACCGCAATCCGCCGCTTCGGGCTGTACTGCGACGAGCAACTGGCGTCGCGGGAGCCGCGCCGTGCCTGGGATCTGATGGCGACGCACGACGGTGTGCCGGCTGGCATCTGCACCCTCTTTCTAGGTGCGACGCATGCCGGGCTGTTCGACGTCGGCGTGATCGAACCGCTGCGGAACCTGGGAATCGGCCGAGCGGTGGTGCGTCACGCGTGTCAGTTCGCGCGCACGCAGGGGATGAAAGGCGCGATTCTCATTGCGACCAACATGGGGTACGGGGTCTATCATCACGCCGGTTTTCGCGAGGTCTGCCGCGTGGGGTTCTGGTATGCGGCGAAGCCGTAGAAGACCGCTCCCTCACGGTCGCGGTTCAGTTCGCTGTCCAGAAGTGCTTTTCCTTTTGGAAGCCGGCGTTAATCGCTTTGAGCACTTTCTCGGCGCGCGCCTTGGTTTCGGGCGGGAGTTCGTCGGCGGTTTTCATGCGGCTGACCGCCGATCGCAGGGCTGTGGCGACGAGCCGGGGGTTGAGCTTGATCCCGGCGCCGGCAAGTACATGATCGATGCGAGCCGACAGCCTCCCCGACCCGTTCCCATTGACGTCCAGCTTTTTCAGCCCGGCCGTGGCCAGTTCCTTCTTATAGATCCGCTTTACGATGTCGGTGTAGAACTCCTCGGGGAACAGCTCCTCGGCGCCGAAGGCGCGGTTGGGGCTTCCGGCGATGGCGCCCAGCGTGAGCAATTCGGCGGCGACGCTCGAATGGTAGCGCGAGAGCCACTTCTTCATGAGCCCGTTACCGCCGTCGGCGGACGAAAGCAGCACGACCACATCGAGACTGCGGCCCACCATGACGGTCGCCATGCAGGCTGCCTGCGAAGCGCTCGATGCGGGCATCACGAGAACATCGTCCGGCAAACCCTCGAGGCCTGAGCGGTGGAACAGATTCGAGAGTTCGGAGATCAGCCAGTAGTCGTCGGCGCCTTCAATAATCAGGTTACGCCCGGCCAACTCGAGGTTCGCGTTGCAGGCGATGCCGAGCGCCGCTTCGAGCGTGAACCTGGCCTCGGGCTGGCAGCCGGTCAGGTCGGAAGTGACGATCGTGCCCTCTTTGGTCTCGTTGAGGACGCGGATGCGCTGCGGCTGCGCGAGGTCGATCATGAACGGAAGATGCGTCGTGTAGAGCAACGTGTTCGAGTTGGCATACTCTTCGAGCCGCTGGAGCAGGTCGCGCTGCGCGTCCGGATGCAGGGAGAGGCCGGGTTCATCGAGCAGGATCACGCAGTCCTTGAACATGCCCTGGCTCTCGTACATCAGCATCAGGTCGAACGAGAAGAACCACTGGAAGCCGCGGGAGCGCTCTTCGAGCTTGATCAGACCCTGGTCTTTCTCGTCGCGGACGAAGGTGAAGAACTGGGGACCGTCGGCCGCGAATTTGACCTCGTACTTGAGCTGCTTCCACCGGCCTTCGATAGTCTTGGTGAGGACGCCGGCGGCGTCGTCGAGATCGTATTGGCGCTGCTCGCGGTCGGCGTCTTTGGAACGCCTGACCTCGGATTCGAGTGTGAGGCCGGAGAGTCTCAGCAGCATTTCGAGCGTGCGATCCTCACCAGTCATCGTGTGACTCAGCTTGCGCTGGAGGACTTCGTCGAGCGCCGCTGAGCCCCGGAAAGCATGGTACTCGTCCATGAAGATGAATGTGGGGATGCGCTCGACGACGAATTCGTGCGCGGCGACGAGGGCCGGATCGACAGACGCTACCTTTTCGACGATGGCGGTAATCGCCTCGGTGTACAGGCGCAGGAACTCCTGTTCGTTTTCGGGGCTCGGCGACGCGTTCCACGGGTTGAGGCAGGCCCGAAGCGCGTCGAGGTGAGCCTCCTTGGCCGCGAGCAGTTTGGTGAATCGCCCCTCGCGGACCAAGCGGCGCGTTTCGTCAAGACAGGCGCGAGCCTGGCTGCGGAAGGCGTCGCCGGCGGGATTGGGGATAGCCGGAAGAGAATCGCAGGCAGCGTCGACACTGTTGGGATGGAGCGTCCCGGCGAATACTCCAGTGGCGAAAGCCACTTCGAGACGGCCTTTGTAGTCACGGGCAATTTCAAGCTGAGTTGCGGCGACGGCGCCTTCGGTAATACCGGCGAGGCCACGCGACTCTTCCGGCGTCAGCTCGAACCGGGCGGTGCAGACGACCTGGTCCTCGTTGCGGGAACGGCGGTGGCCCCGCGGCCACTCGCGATCCAGCGAGTAAGGCTCCGGATCAAATGGATTGAACTTGTAGAGGGCCTGTAGAACCGAAGTTTTGCCGGATTCGTTCTTGCCGACCATGACCGTGAGCGGCGACACGTCGATCCAGCTCGAATCGAGGACGGACTTATAGCGTTGAATGCGGAAGCCTGTGAGCTTCATACGGGGAACATTCCAATGGTAGTTTTCAAATTCGCGCGTGGGATGTTATCGCTCGCAGCGCGCGTTGCGGCCACGGGCTTCCGGGAGATTCAGTCATTCTCTAGTTTGAGGCGCACGCGCCAATTTGTCAACTGCTGTAGTGCGTTCCGTGGAATTTCTATGGATTTAGCGGGATCGGCGTGATCCTGGGGATGATGCCGGCATAACATCCGGGGTACACGCTGATTGGGGAAAGAGTCGCAATCGGGCTGACACGCTCAGCGGGGATGACGTTTCCGAGAAAAATCGGACTATCGATCAGGCCCAGGCATTGCGCGTCGCTGATGAGCGGTTGCAGCTTCTGCGCGTCTTCGAGCGTCTTGAGCCGGGTTCGCTGCACGTCGGTGAGAACGGCTCGCACGCGGTCGCGCAGCCGGACCTGCTCGTCGCGAATCTGGCGCTGCAACTGCTCGATCTCAGTCAAACCCAGGCCGATCGCCATCGGATTCAGCACGTCACGACTGAGTTCGGCGGCAACCTCCGATTGCACTTGGGCTATGCGCTGCTGCCGGCGCGCCGAAGATTCGTTGAAGTCGCTGGTGAGGCGCGTGATGGTGTTGACTTGATCGGTGGCCAGGTCGAGGAAGAGACGAAGCGCCGTCGAGACGGTCGCGGGCGTTGGGAGGATGTCCGGTCCAAAATTGAGAATACCCGGAATAAAGCCGCCGTAGCAGCCCGGGAATGGGTAACGGCCCGGAGGCAGGATGAATCCGATGGTTTCGCCAAGGGACGTGTAGTAGGGAGGCGTCTCGATCAGGCCGAGACACTGCGCGTCGCTGATGACCGGTTGCACCTTCTCGGCGTCTTCGAGGGTCTTGAGCCTGGTGCGCTGAACGCTGGTGAGGACCGCCCGCACACGATCGCGCAGCCGGATTTGTTCATCGCGGATCTGGCGCCGAAGCTGCTCGATCTCGGTGTAGCCCAAGCCGATCGCCATCGGATCGAGCCTCTCTTGGGTAATGGCCGTGGCGACTTCCGTCTGCACTTGCAGGATTCGCCGCTGGCGAGTCCCGGAATACTCATTGA
>JBOGMR010000620.1:0-4355 GCA_050746825.1 Bryobacteraceae bacterium
CGCGAGGCCACCCGCTGCTACCTTTACGGATTCTTGTCGGCTGCCTTGATCCTGTGCCGTTCGTGCATCGAGAGCGGGGTTGAGGAGCGGCTCGTCCAGAAAGGTCTTCGGAGGCAGTTAGATGCCATAGGGTACAACAAAGTGCAGGTGATGCTCAATCTTGCGCTCGACTCGGGCGTGTTGGATGATCTTACGTTCGAAATGGCGAACGTTATTCGCAAGAGCGCCAATAAGGCTGTTCATGGCGATGTACCGACCGCCCCAGATTGCCAGGAAAGGCTCGAACAGACACGTGCGGTGCTACGCCATCTCTATGAGTAGTAGCGCCCACCAAATCCAACCCGCAATTGATTCCTCCCGACGTCCTCGCGCCTCGTGGCTGCCCGCGAGTATTCCGTACCGGTGAGCAGAGAACCTCAAAAAGTGCAAACTCTAGGCTAGGGAAACGCCGATGTAGCGCAGGCGCTCCAGCGTGCCGCGTCGAGATTTTCCCGGCCCCCTATTTCGTGATTCCCACCTGGCTAAGCAGCCACGCATATTCGAAAGCCTGATCCTTGAGCGCATCATACCGGCCCGACGCTCCGCCATGGCCGGCCGGCTCCATCTTGATCTTCATCAGGAGCGGCGCATCGTTGGTCTTGAGCACGCGCATTCGCGCCACGTATTTGGCCGGTTCCCAGTACATTACCTGGCTGTCGTTGAAACTGGTTGTGACCAGCATCGCGGGATAGGCGCGCTTCTCGAGGTTATCGTACGGGCTGTATGTCTTCATGTAATCGTACGCCGCTTTCTCGTTGGGGTTGCCCCACTCCAGATACTCGCCGACCGTCAGCGGCAGCGAGGCATCCATCATGCTGTTCATGACGTCGACGAAGGGCACGGCGGCGTGCACGGCGTGAAACAGGCCGGGTCGCATATTGACGACGGCGCCCATCAGCAGACCGCCGGCGCTGCCGCCCCGAATCACCAGGCGATCCTTCGAGGTCCACTTCTCTCCGATCAGGTGCTCGGCACAGTCGATGAAATCCCAGAATGTGTTTTTCTTCTTCATCAGCATGCCGTCTTCGCGCCACTTCTCGCCGAGGTCGTTGCCGCCGCGGATGTGGGCGATGGCGTAGACCATCCCGCGATCGAGCAGGCTAAGCCGGCCGCTCGCGAAGGTTACCGGCAGCCCGAATCCGTACGAGCCGTAGCCATAGAGGAGCAGCGGCGCGCTGCCGTCGCGGCGCAGACCCTTGCGATAAACGATTGAAATCGGCACCTTCACGCCGTCGCGTGCGGTTGCCCAGAGGCGCTCGGAGACGTACTCCGCCGGCTCGTAGCCACCGAGCACGTCCTGCCGCTTCAAGAGCGTGGACTTGCCGGTCCGGACATCATAGTCGTAAACGCCCGGAGGCGTGATGAAGCTCTGGTAGTTATAGCGATACGTCTTCGACTCGTATTCGGGTGCGCCGCCGGGTGTCGCGGCGTAGATCGGCTCTGGAAGCGGAATCGCCGTCCACTTGCCGCTGCGGAAATCATGGACGCGCAGCCGGTTCAGCGCCCGCGATTTTTCCACGCTGACGGCGAAATCCTGAAACACCTCGGTGCGCTCGATGAGCACGTCATCCTTGTGCGGGATGAAGACCTTCCACTTCTTCGGAGCGGTTTCGTGCCCGGCCGCAGTCATGACGGCGAAGTTCCTGCCGCTCTTATTGGTCCTGATGTAGAAGAGATTCTCGCGGTGCTCGACGAAATAGCGGTGCTTCTTTTCGCGCGCCAGAAAAACCGAGAAACTATCTTGCGGCCGGTCCGCGCGCAGAAGGCGCGACTCACTCGTATCCTTGCTCGAGCTCCTGAGAAGAATGTACTTCCGGTCGCGTGTCTTCATGAGCCCGATGGCGTAGAGTTCGTCCTTCTCCTCGTAGAGCGGCTCGAAGCCTGTTGAGCCGAGCCCATGGCGCCACAGCTTGTCTGACCTCTTGGTCGCGGCGTCTTCGGTTGTCAGGAAGAGCGTCTTGTTGTCGGCCGCCCACACAACCGAGGTCACCCGTTCGGTGGTGTCGGGCAGCGTCCGGCCCGACCGCAGATCCTTCACTTGCAGAGTGTATTGCCGGAAGCCCGTGTAATCGATGGCGTAGGCGAGCAAGGTGTGATCGTCGCTGACCACAAACTCGCCCAGCCCGACGAACTTCCGCCCTTTGCCGAGTTCGTTCAGATCGAGCAGCACCTCTTCCGGAGCTTCCATAGCCGCCTTGCGCCGGCATCGGATGGGATACTGCTTACCTTCTTCGGTGCGCGAATAGTAAAAATAATCGCCGCGACGCTCAGGGACGGAGAGGTCGGTCTGCTTGATCCGGCCGAGCATTTCTTTGTAGAGCGCGGCCTCGAATGGCTTCAGATCTTTGGTCATCGCCTCGGTGTACGCGTTCTCGGCTTCGAGATGCTGGACAACCTTGGGGTTTGATTTCTCACGCAACCAATAGTAGTTGTCGATGACAGTGGCGCCGTGCCGCACTTCGCGATGGTCCACGATGGGAGCGGTGGGCGGAGTGGGCCGCGTCTGGGCGGTGACCGCCTGAATCAGCGCGACCACAGCCAGAGCATGCGAGCGGGTGCGGCGCATTGTAAAGACGATTCTATCTGAACCCGCGACGCTCAGGAAGCCATGGCTGCCAGAGTATGCGCCGCGCGCGCGATCGGCGGTGCTTCGACACCGGCCTGAGTGGCGAATCTCAGATACAGTTGGTACCGATTATGCCATGCCCCCTCACGGCGACCCGCCGTGGCCGGCTTCGACTGCTCCAGATCGCGGCGCATCTCGGCCAGCAACGCCCGCGCGCTTGCCTTCCGCCCGGTGATGATCGCGTGCCGGATCAGAATCTCGCGGGCCCGCCGCTGCACCCTGTCGACGTTATCGCCCTCCGGCCCGCGTGGTTGGTCGACGTAAAGGTCGGCGTTGCGACGGTACTTCTCCTGATATTCGATCTGCTCCAGGCCTTGTTGAACCAGGGCCGGGACACGACCGAGCCGCAGAGTACGGTTGACGTACACCTCCGCGACACGAATCTCGACCGGCGGCCAACTGGCGCCCTGGTCGGGCAAACGCTCTGCATTCGCAAGCGCCGCATCGGCCAAGGTCTCCACCTCGTCGAGCGGCAACTTGAACGCGGGATTGAAAAGCAGTCTGTGAAGCTCGTGACGAGGGAAGTATTGGCCCCGGAAGCGATCGAACTGCGCACGATGAAACGCCATCATCCGCTCCTCGAACGCAGGGGCCTCCTGCGGGCTCTGGGGCGTCGGATTCTGCTTGCGCCACCTGTCCTCGATAATGTGATACGCCGCGAGGCTAGTCGGAGCCATTGCCAGGATCTCATTCTCGAGGGCCTCCATCGCAGAAGGATCCCTCAATTCCTGGGTAGCATTCCGAACAGCGCTGACCCACCGCG
Organism: Bryobacteraceae bacterium; assembly: GCA_050746825.1. Lineage (GTDB taxonomy): Bacteria > Acidobacteriota > Terriglobia > Bryobacterales > Bryobacteraceae > JBOGMR01. Next base: position 3,429 of record JBOGMR010000620.1, read on the forward strand.
GGAAATCGAAACGGGGACGCGCCCGCAATACAGCCAGATCAGAGCGGACCAGCCTCTCGAACTCGGGCGCTCGGCCTGCGTATAGCACGCGCTCCCAGCGCCAGGCCTTCTGAAACTGCGCGAAGTCCTCGTCGTCGAGCGTACCCTTTTTCTTCTGCTCGAGCGTGCGCCGCAGCACCGGCAGATGACGCTCCACCCGGTCGGGCTGCTTCGCCGAGTCGAGATAGCGAAAAACGCGCAGGTCGTCCGGGCAGAGCCGCCGGAACTCTTCGAACTCCTTTTGGGCCAGAATGCCGTCTCCTAGCGGACTCGTTGCCCAAGCCAGCATCGCCCAGTGGACCCAGGGCGAATCCGAAGCTTGCCCCATCGCCCGGTCGAGCGCCTCACGCGACTTCTTCTTATGCAGCCCCGAAAGCAGATGCGCTTCCAGCACTTCGCCGAGCATGCGATCGGGCAAGCTGCGGTAATGTGCAATGGCCGCGTCCCATTCGCGGCCCAGAGTGAATTGTCCGGAGATCGGCTCCTGAAGCAGAAACTGTAGCGGCCAGTCCGCGGGGTACGCCTTCGCCAGTGCGCGCCGCGGCGCCATCCGCTCTTCGAAGGACAACGTCAGGTCCGGCATCGGGGGCAGCGCCGCGTACTGTTGGGCGAGGCCCGGTGTGAGCGAGCAGGCGGTGCGGTTCGATTGTCCGAACACGGCTCCCGAGAGAATGACCAGGACAGACAGAACCCGCATTGGGCAGCCTCCTGTGCCGATTCTACCTCCGCCGGGCGGCGTGCATTAAAACACCTTCAGGTCGCAACCGGTTGGTTGCCGGTCACGTCAGTCACCCCGAGAGGGCGATTTGAATGCACATTCGACGACGCATCCTGATGATCCTGCCCGTGGCGGCCGCACTCATGGTGTCCGCGTGCGGAACCATACGC
>JBOGMR010000621.1:0-9911 GCA_050746825.1 Bryobacteraceae bacterium
AGAGCCGTGATCTCCGCACCCGGAGTTGCGAGGGCGATTTCGATGCCGAATAAACCGTGCCCGGCTGCGATGTCGAGGACTCTGTCGACGCCCGCGCCGAGGAACGACGCGATCGCTTTCGCGGGCATTACCATCACGGGAGCCATGGCTCGCGCAAACTCGACCCACATCGGATTCTCCGGCGCTACCGTACCCTCCTCGCTAATGGTCGTGCCGCCCTTGCGGACCGCACCCGCCAGGTCACTGAATCCGGCCGTCAACGTCGAGTTGTTCAGAAACTCGACGGCGCTGCCGAGGTACGCCGGTGAGCGGCGATCTAGAAATACGGACGAGTCGAGTGTCAGTGAGTACAATCCGTCCTGCTTGGTCAAGAAGCCGATGGTCGTCAGAAAGTCGCACAGGATGCGCGCACCGCGCTCGGAAGCGCCGCAACGTGCAGCCAGTGCAGCGGTCGTGCCCGCGCCTTCCGCGATCGCGGTGAACAGGTTGAGATCGATCGCCGCCTTCAGCGCTGCGGTGCGTTGGTAAGCGTTCACGGTTTCGAAAAAGAGAACCGGACTCGGTGGGCCACTCGTTGCAGGATTCGGCATAAGGGCAGTTCCGATCTTAACAAGTGCTCGTCAACCCGCGAACGCCTGACATCACGCTTGTCGCCATGGCGCAAACAGGACCTCCACGTGGCCCTTTCCCAGTATTCATGGTCGCCCCGAGAGCATTCCCGCCGTATTATCATAGATAGAATCTCCGGAGACATCCATGCTGCGCAAACTATTTTCGGTAGTCCTTCTGCTCGTCGCGTTCGTGAGTTGCAGCCGCGACCCCAACGTGGTCAAGCGGCGCTACCTCGAAAACGGCAACAAGTATTACGATCGCGGGAAGTACAACGAAGCTTCCATCATGTACCGCAACGCGATCAAGAAGGACGCGAGGTTCGGTGAAGCCTATTACCGGATGGCTTTGACGTTTCTGAAGCTCAACCAGCCTGTGCAGGCGGTGGGCGATCTGCGGCGCGCCGTCGAACTGCTGCGTCCCGATCAGCCCGAACGCGCCGAAGCTCGCGTCAAGCTCGCTGAGCTGTACCTGGCGTTCATGGAAGGCCGGAAGCGCGAGCAGGTCAAGGAGCTGATTGAAGAGGTAACGAAAACGTCCAACGACCTCCTCAAGGCCGACCCGAAGTCTTTCGATGGACGCCGGCTGAGGGGCCGCCTGCTGCTGGCGAGCGCGATGGATCACGCCCAAAAAGGCAATTCCGATCCGATGACCGCGGATATTCGGGCCGCCATCGCCGAATTTCGCCAGGCCAATTCCGCCAAGCCGAACGAGCCCGACGTCGTCCTGTTCCTCTGCCGCGCGCTCGTCGCCGATCGCCAGTTCGACGAGGCCGACAAGCTCTACCGCGCGTTGATCGCGCAGAAAAAAGATTACCTGGCGTCCTACAACGAACTGTACCGCCTGGTGATGCTGCGCCCGGGTGTCGATGAAAAGCAACGTCCGATTGAGGGCGAGGCGGTCCTGAAGCTATCGATCGCCAACAACCCCAAGGAGTATTCGCTGCTGATCAGCCTCGCTCAGCACTATTACGCGCAAAAGCGCCGGGACGAAGTCGTAAAGGTGCTCGAGCAGCTCAAATCGAAAGCCAAGGAATACAACAAAGCGTATGAGGCAGCCGGCGCTTTCTATTACCGCCTCGGCGACGGGGCCGAAGCGATCCGCCAATATGAAGAAGGAATTCGCAACGACGCCTCGAATAAGACCCGCTATCAAAAGTTGATCATCGAGGTCCTGATGGCGCAGGGCAAGCGCGAGGAAGCGCGCAAGCTCAACGAGACCATCCTCAAGCAGGACCCGAAAGACAACGACGCACTCGGCCTGCAGGCTTCGTTGCTGCTCGAAAAGGGTGATTTGCAGAATGCGGTCAACCAGCTTCAGACCGTGGTGCTGCGAGCGCCGGAGAATTTCGTCGCGCACTTCAACCTGGGCCGGGGTCTGATGGAAAAGGGTGAAATCGAAGGCGCGCGCCGTGAATTCAGCGAGGCCATCCGGCTGCGTCCCGACTACACGGCGGCCCGGCTGGCGCTGGGTCAATTGCAGCTCTCCCGCCGCGAAAACGAGCTGGCTCTGAAGAGCGCTGAAGACATTATTCAGTTTGAGCCTAATAGTATTCCAGCGCGACTGATCAAGACGGCGGCGCAAATCGGCCTGGCAAACTATTCGCAGGCGCGGGAAGGACTCGGCCAGATCCTGAGCGCGAACCCAAGCAGTCAGGACGGCTTGTTCCAGTTCGGCCTGCTCAATATGATCGAGAAACGGTACAAAGAAGCCGAAGAAGCCTACCGCAAGTGCTACGACCTGAATCAGGGCAGCCCGCGCGGCCTGATGGGCCAGATCGAAGTGATCATGGCGCAGCAGCAGCCCGACCGCGCGATGGAAGTGCTGCGCGCCGAGATGCAGAAGTACCCGGCCCGCCTCGAATATCGCGTCGCGCTCGGCAACGTCGCGGTTCGCGCCGGCAAACTCGAGCTGGCGGAGAACGAGTTCACGGCGTTGACCGAGAAGTTCGACCGCAAGTCCGCCGCCGCGGCCGATGTCTTTATCCGCCTCGGAGAGACACGGCGCAAGCGGAGTAATCTCAATGGCGCGATCGACGCGATGCAGAAGGCGCGCGAGATTCTGCCCAACAATGCGCTGGTGATCAGCAATCTCGCGATTCTGCTCGACGGCGCGCAACGCCGTAAGGAAGCGCGCGAGGCCTACGAGGCCGCCTTACGCATCGAGGCGGAGAATCCGATCGCGCTCAATAATCTCGCCTACATCATCGCGACCACGCCCGGCGGCGATCTCGATCACGCGTTGACGCTCGCTCAGCGCGCCAAACAAAAGCTGCCGCAGGTGGCTGAGATCTCCGACACGGTTGGGCTGATCTACCTCAAGAAGAACCTTTCGGACAACGCCATCGAAATCTTCCGCGACTGCGTCAGCAAGGTCCCGAAGCATCCGACCTACCGCTACCACCTGGGCATGGCCTACCATCAGAAGGGCGACAAGTTCAAAGCGAAGCAGGAACTGCAGACCGCGCTGTCGAACAAACCGTTCACGAAGGAAGAGGAGCAGGAGATCAAAGAGCTGCTCGCGAAGATCTGAGAGGCGAACCATGCAGGTCGTCGGCATTGACGTAGGGCCAGCCAAAGGTGGGCACGTTTGCAAGGACGGTGCCAATGTTCGTGTTCGACTTCCGCAATCCCTGGAACGCGATGTAAATAACCTTGGCTCGGATGTCCTGGTCGCCTGGGACGCCCCGCTAACAGGATGCAGCGATCCAGACGGCGCACTAGTTGAGTCCGACCTAACCCGCCGCGTAATCGAGGCTTTCTTTTCGCAGGGCGATTTCAAGCCTCCCGAGGGTGTGTCTGTGCTGGGTTATTCCTCGTGCCCTCATTGGACGATAACGCGTCGTGTCCTCGGTCTACCACGCGTAGGAAGATACGATTGTCTGGGAATTCCGTTCTCGCTGGCGACCCATCACACTCCACCCAAGTCGGGGCGTCACGTAGTCGAGGTGCATCCAGCCTTATGGCTCTGGATCAAGAGCGAGGATGACCTCATAATGAAATCCTGGCGATACAAGGACGATACTTGTGTTCGCCAGCGGATTTGGGACTTCCTCAAGGAGCGGTACTCAGAAAAAGTCAAGAGACTCGATCTTGAAGGCCGATCCGTCCCGAAAGATGACGAGCTCGATTCGATTACCGCTTGGCTGCTTGCGCGAGGCTGGCTCGACGGAGATGATGTGATGCTCCTTGGCGATGCACGAACCGGCGCAATGCTACTGCCTTCTGTGGAAGGCCTTCGTGACAGGTTCGAGAATTACAGAAAGCAGGAGCGTACCCGCCGGGCGAAGTCAGCTGTGCAATAGCACTTCGCCTACTACAACTGTTGCCGGATTCACCAGACCTTGCGCGTTACGCCCGCCATGGAATCGAACTCACCGATCACGAGTGGGATCTTGCCGAACTGCTGGCGTGAGGATGAGCTTGAAGAATGGCCCCTACTTCAAGCCTACGCGGTTTCAATGGTATCCTGCTGCTCTGGAGTCATGGCTAGACGATCATATCGCAGGTCAACGCACGTTTCAGCCACTACCGACCAGTTGACAGCCCGCCCGGCTCGCTGCATACTAATAGGGACAGTAATGCAACTCAGTTTCAACAAGCGGACCTCACGGCAGCCGCAGCGCGGGCGCCGGCCGGCCGCCATGTGCGATCTCCGCGAGGGGGAACAAGCCGTTCTCGATCGCATCGAGCTGGATGCGGATGAGGCGCAGCGTTTGATGGAACTGGGATTTCTGCCGGGAGCGTGCGTGGCTGCGGCACGCTGCGCGCCGGGCGGCGATCCCCGCGTGTACCGCGTGGATGGCTCCGAATTCGCGATGCGGCGCGAAACCGCGTCACGGCTCAAGCTGAGGCAGCAGGACGTATTATGAGCGACTGCGCCGGCTGCGGATCAGCCGGCCTCGCACCGCCGCCGAATGGAGCAACCCGGCGGCCTGCACTCCGCAGCGTCGCCATCATCGGTCCTCCGAATTCCGGCAAATCAACACTGTTCAATCGGCTGACAGGCCTTCGCCAGAAGGTCGCCAACTATCCCGGCGTGACCGTGGAACAGCGCACAGGCCGCGTCAGGCTCTCGGGCGGCCGTGAGCTCGATCTGCTCGACCTGCCCGGCGTCTACAGCCTCTCGGCGCGCTCGGAAGATGAGCGGATCACCAGCGACGTCCTCCTCGGCGCCAGCCGCGGTGTTCCCCGCCCCGACGCCGTGATCCTGATTCTCGACTCGACCAACCTTGGCCGCCACCTGCTGCTCGCACCGCCGATCCTGTCGCTCGGGCTTCCGACGCTGGTGGTGCTGAATATGGCCGACGATCTGCACGGGCGCCGCGGCGAGGTGGATATCGAAGCGCTCTCGCGCCAGCTTGGTTCGCCGGTCGCATTAATCAGCGCGGCGAAGGGCGACGGCGTTGCAACTGTCTTGCAGTTCCTCGAGACCGCCGCCGGTCCTGCCGCACCGCTTCTCGAGCTTCCGGTGCTGAACGATATCCCGCGCTGTCGCGCTTGGGCCGCACGCGTCGGCGTCGAAGCCGGATATCGCGCCCCGGTTCCGCCCGCCTGGACCCGGCGTCTTGATGCAGTCTTCTTGCATCCCGTGGCCGGCCCGCTGGTGTTTCTGGCAGTGGTCGTCGGCGTCTTCGAGACCATTTTCTCGGCCGCCGTTCCTCTGATGGAAGCGGTTCGCTCGCTGGTGGTGGCGACAGGCACTGCCGTCGGTGCGATGCTGCCGGATACCTGGCTGCGCGCGCTCCTCATCGAGGGCGTTTTTGGCGGAGTGGGTTCGGTGGTGGTCTTTCTGCCTCAGATCCTGCTGCTTTTCCTGTTCATCGGGATCCTCGAAGACTCCGGCTATCTGGCGCGCGCCGCACTCATCGCCGATCGCACCATGGCGCGCGCCGGCTTGCAAGGCAAATCGTTCATCCCGCTGCTCTCGGCGTACGCCTGCGCGGTGCCTGCAATTCTGTCGACGCGTACGATCGAGAACAAGCGCGACCGGATCGCGACGATTCTGATTGCGCCGTTCATGACCTGCTCGGCGCGGCTTCCCGTGTACACGCTCATCATCGCCGCCTTCATTCCGGACCGCCCGCTGATCGGTCCGCTTCACTCGCGCGTCGCAATGATGCTGGCGCTGTATGTGCTCGGGTTCCTGATGGCCATCGCGACGGCGCGGCTGCTGAAGAGTTCCATCCTCAAGAGCACTCGCAGGCCGTTTCTGCTCGAGATGCCTCCCTACCGCTGGCCCACGCTGCGATCGATCGGGCTACGCCTGCTCGACCGTTCGAAAGTATTTTTACATCGGGCAGGCACCGTGATTCTTGCCGTCGCAATTTGCTTGTGGATTCTCGCGCACGTCCCGCTCCAAAACGGCAAGGCTCCGCCTATCGAGGAGAGCATCGCAGGCAGGATCGGCCGGACTGTGGAACCGGTGATTCAGCCGCTCGGCTTCAACTGGAAGATTGGCATTGGACTGATCACGTCACTGGCGGCCCGTGAAGTGATTGTGGGAACCCTCGGCACAATTTATGGAATCGAAGGCGGCCCGGAAAGCCAGGACCTCCAAAGCGCGCTCCGCAGAGATCTCACAACGGCAGGCGCAGTGGCGCTGCTCATTTTCTTCGCCTTCGCCATGCAATGCATGTCGACGCTTGCGGTGGTGCGTCGCGAGACCGGCGGCTGGAAGTGGCCCGCCGCTCAGTTCGCCTACATGACCGCCGTCGCCTACCTGAGCGCCTTCGCCGCCTACCGCCTCCTGAGCTGATTCGTGGCGTGGGGCGCAGCCTGGCCGCGGCGGCGTCCCGGGCGCCTCACAACGTTCGCAAGAAAGCAACCAACTGCCCGCGCTCTTCCGGATTCGGCTTCGTTCCGTCCCCGGCACCGCGCGCTGCTTCACGCGGTAACCCTTGAAACCCGATGGCACGTAGCTGTTCTGCAGGCGCTTCGCATCGAACAGCTCCTCCAGCTTCGCGAGCGATCCATCGTGCATGAAGAGCCCGCGATACCACACGCCCTTGAGCGACGGAATCTTGTAGTAGCCCGTCCCTTTCCGCGTCTTCAGCGCCACGTTGGAGTCGGTCATGGCCGAGCGCGTCATGATGTCGAGCATCGACTTGTGCGCGGCGGGCGGAGTGAATCCCCAGGCCGGTGTGAGCTTGTTGTTCGTGTAGAGCGGCGCAGGATGGCAGCTCTGGCAGTTCTCGCGCTCGAAGAGCTTTTTGCCGGCTGCCGCCCGGTCGTCGAACTTGTTCGGGTTCGCCGGCGGCTGGAGCGAATAGATGTACAGAGCCAGTGCGTAGAAGACTTCATCGGAGAAGCGATAGGCGATCGTTCGCTGCTCATCGGTGAGCATCCGGTGCGGGCCGAAGTCGAGCGAGTCGGCAACGGAAACCAGCGCAGCGTACCGCATCAGGTCGCCGATGCCGCGGTGGCGATGTGTCGCCGTGTTGTCCATATACTTGCGTTCCCGCAGCCCGATCAGATCGAGCACCTTGGTCATGTAAAACACGCTGCCGTTGAAGCGATCGATGACGCCGGGAACCTGTGCTCCGAACAGCTCCCCGAACTGCTTCGGTTCCATCGTCTTGAGCTGCTCGTGGATGTCGTCCTTCAGCCACGGCACTCCGAACTGTCGATATAGAGTCATCCCCGGGGTATCGCCCGGGAAGAATTTCGGGAGCGTCTCCTGGACGATCTCGCCGATCGGCCCTTGGAACGGGCGATTGAAGCCGGCCCCGTTTACGACGGCTGATTGTGAGCGCCACCCCGCGTTCGGTCACAGCCCAGCGGTAGGGAAACAGGGTCCCGTCCTTTTGAAGGTAGACGCCGGACTTGTCGATGTCCTGCTTCGAACGCGCCCACGCGATGAACTTCGGGTTCATGGTGCGAAAGCCCGGGACGTCCATCTCGTCCCACACCCGGCGCCCTGCGGCGATCCAGTCTGTCTCAGTCTTCAGCTTCGACGGATCGAGCATGCGCTCGGGCTTCTTCTTTTGCAGCGACTCCCAGTAACCGGCCGGCTCGCGGTCCGGGTGATACACCGGATACGTCCGCAGGTCGCCGATCGGCGCCGCGTAGTATTCCTTTTCGGAGAAATGCCCTGGCCGAACGTTGACGCCCGTGATCGGCGTCGCCCACCCGGCGAGCTCTTTCTCGCTCCACGTGCGTGGTACTTCAGCGCTAAACGCAATCGCGGCGCTCACGATCGCGACGATCATTCGTTTCCACAGAGCCGTCACAGTATCCAAATCACAACCCAAACTCAATCCGCTGCGCGAGCGGCAACTCGCTCGACCAGTTGACCGTATTCGTCTGCCGCCGCATGTACGCCTTCCACGCGTCGCTGCCCGACTCGCGCCCGCCCCCTGTCTCCTTCTCGCCCCCGAACGCCCCGCCGATCTCCGCGCCGCTAGTTCCAATGTTCACATTCGCGATACCGCAGTCGCTCCCGCGATGGCTCAGAAACGTCTCCGCGGCAATCAAGTCGTTCGTAAAGATCGCCGACGACAATCCCTGCGGCACGTCGTTATGCCACGCGATCGCCTGTTCCAGCTCGTCGAACTCGATCACGTGCAGAATGGGCGCGAAAATCTCTTCGCGCACCACCGGCATCGCGGCGGTCGACCGGACGATCGTAGGCTCCACGAAATTCCCGTTCCGCCGCCGGCCGCCATAGAGCACTTCCCCGCCCTGCTCGCGAATCGTGTCAAGGCCCTGCATCATCGCTTCGACTGCGCGTGCGTTGATCAGCGGACCCATGAGTGTCGCGGGATCGAGCGGATCGCCGATACTGACCTGCTTGTACGCCGCAATGAGCGACTCGGTCAGCTTGCCCCCGACGCCTTTTTGTACAAACAGCCGCCGCGTCGATGTGCAGCGCTGCCCGGCTGTTCCCACGGCGCCGAACACCGTGGCGCGCAAGACGAGGTCGAGGTTGGCGTCGTCGGTCACGATGATTCCGTTGTTGCCGCCGAGCTCGAGCAGCGTCTTCCCCAGCCGCCGCCCAACAACTTCCGCCACGCGCCGCCCCGTGCGGGTCGATCCGGTGAAGCTGACCAGAGGCAGGCGCTTGTCGGCCAGGATTCGCTCGCCGATCACTTCGCCCCTCCCGATGGCGAGGCCGAAAACTCCGGCGAAGCCGTGCCGCTCCAGAATCCGGTGGCAGATCTTCTGCGCGGCAATCGAGGCCAGCGGCGTTTCCTCCGACGGCTTCCAGATGACGCAGTCGCCGCAGACCGCCGCCAGCAGGGCGTTCCACGACCACACCGCGACGGGGAAATTGAACGCCGTGATGACGCCGATCGCACCGAGCGGATGCCACTGTTCAAACATGCGGTGGCCCGGGCGCTCGCTCGGCATCGTCAAGCCGTAGAGTTGCCGCGACAGGCCGGCGGCGAACCCGGCCATGTCGATCATCTCCTGGACCTCGCCGCATCCCTCCGCGAGAATCTTGCCCATCTCGAGCGAGACCAGGGCGCCAAGCGCGTCTTTGTTCGCCCGCAAGGCATCGGCGATTTCGCGCACGATTTCGCCGCGCACGGGAGCCGGCGTCATTCGCCAGCGGGGAAATACGGCGCACGCGCCGGTCACCACCCGGTCATAGTCGGATGCCGATGCCGTGTGCACCACGGCCAGCGAACGGCCCGTCGCCGGATTCTCGGAGACTAACCCATCGCCGTGCGGGTGGCCGATCCACGCGGCTCCACAGGCGCCCGAGTTGACCGGGCCAATGTCGAGGCTCCTGAGGATTTCTTCCGCCGTCACGTGGCCAAGCCGGTGACCTTGTTCTTCAGCACGCCGATGCCTTCGATGTCGACTTCCACCATGTCGCCCGGGCTCATTTTCTTCGTTGCGCCGGGCGTTCCGGTGTAAATCAGGTCGCCGGGCGTGAGCGTTACGAAGTGGCTGACGAAACTGACGATCTCGAGAGGACCGAACAACAAATCCGACGTATTTTGTTTTTGGACCACCTGACCGTTCAGGCGCGTCTGCAGCAGCAGGTTGCTGTAGTTGAGGCCGACGGCAACGCACGGCCCCAGCGGTCCGAACGTGTCAGCGCCCTTGGCCCGCCACCATTGCAGGTCCTTTTTCCCGCCGTTCTGCCACTCGCGCTCGCTCACGTCGTTGCCGCAGGAAACGCCGAAGATCACGTTGCGCGCCTCTTCTTTCGAAATGCGGCTGGCGCGCTTGCCGATCACCAGCACCAGCTCTCCTTCGTAATGCACGTTGGTTGCGTCCTTCGGGATCACGATCGCCTCGCCGGGATGCTGCAGGCAGGTGATCGGTTTGTAAAACATCTCGGGCATCGTG
>JBOGMR010000622.1:0-6744 GCA_050746825.1 Bryobacteraceae bacterium
GAGCGGTATCGTCCGGCTTGCTCGTCAGCGTCAAGAACGACGCGTGACCGAGAAGCCCGGCGCGCTCCGCAGATGCGGGGAGGTCGACGCGGTCGAAGTCTCGAGCTGGCGGGCTTACTTTATATACCGCCGCCAAATCGGAACTGATGAAACTGTATCCGGCGGTAAAGGCCTCCATGAAATTCCGGCCGTTCCACACCAGGTCGCCGAGGAAGCGTCTCGACTCTTCAGTCATCGCGCGGGCCAGCTCGGAGCCGAACAGCGGAAAGAGGCGCCGCTCGCGCGAGGCCGCGATCACACGGTCAAAGCGCAGCCACTGGCTTGTGAATTCATCGAGCCCATCGCGCGCCTTCGGGTTGTCCATCATCCGCCGCATCACGCGCTCCAACGCTTCCGGCGTATTTAACTCGCCGGCGGCTGCGCTCTCGATCAAAGTCACGTCCGGCGTGCTGTTCCACAGGAAGTAAGACAGTGCGGACGCCCTGGCATAGGGCTTCCATTTCAGATTCGGTGTCGCCTCCATCCAGAACAGGAAAGCGGGCGACTGAAGCATCGCCTCAATGACAGCCTGCGCTCCACCAAGAAATGTTTTCTGTTTCCGGAATATTGCCTCGTAGCGAAGTACCTCCTCGCGCTCGAGCGGTCGCCGGAAGGCTTGACGTCCGAACCCTTCAACGAACTTTACCCTGCAAGCCGCGTCGGTCTCGGAGACAGGACGGCACGGGATCAGGCCGCGGGAGTCGCCGCGGCGGAACGCATTCGCGGCCAGTTTTTCCGCTGCGATGCCATAAGCCTCCGCAAGCAGCGGTGAAATCGAGAGCGACTCGTATTGATTCTTGAATCCGTTGACGTAATCTTCAGGTGGAAAGTTGTTCGCCGGTTCAGTCGCGTCCTTCAGCAAATCCCGAACCGTGTTGTTGTATTGGCTGTGGGTCAGCCGCCGGAGAATCACCTTTGGCGCTACACCGAAGCCCGCCGCTTCCTGCTTCCGGTATTGGAGCGCCCGCGTCAGCTCGGCCCCGGAGAGCGTTGTCAAACGGTCGATCCACGTTTTCAGCGTCGCCTCTTCCGGCGACCCCTTCACGATTCGCTCCCCGCCGGTATGTGGGATTCGCAGTGTCGGCTTCAACAGCAGAACCGACTTGTCCGCCGACTGCCGATCTACGAACTCTGCCAGCGACAGGCCGAACGCGTTCACGCGCGCTTTCGGTGCGTTTGGGTCAGGAAAGCGCAACCGGGTCGGCGAGGCGACGCCTTCCGGGTTGTGGCAATTGCGGCAGCCCGCCGCCTCGAAAATCGGATAGACGTGGTCGCCGAACGAGACGGTCTGCGCCGTCCCGATCTGGGCGCCCACGCCGATCAAGATTGCAATCCGGATGCAGCGCATCGTTCGTCTAGAACTGCTACCTCCAACTACCAGCTTAGTCGAAGGCCGAGTTGCATGACCCTGGCGCCAGAGCCGGAATTGCGTGTCGCCAGGATTCCGTCGCCCCCGATCGCGTTGGGGTTATTCGGATGATTGAACACGTTGAAAAAGTCCATGTTGAACCGCAACGCGAGCCGCTCCTTGATGCTGATGAACTTGAACAGCGACGCGTCCTGGAACCACTGCAGCACGCCGGGCAAGTACTGGTTCCGCCACGGATGCATGTTGTCGTTGAACGCGAGCCGTTGAACGGTGCCGTTGTTGAGCGGCACCCAGACGTTGTTGGTCTCCCAGAACTGGCTCACTACGGTGCCGGCCGGCGCATTCGGAGGCAGAGCCGTCGAGCCGGCCGGAATCAAAAACTCCGCCGCCGGTTTGTAATCGGCGGGGACGCCCATCACGCCATTCGGCCGGCCCTGCGCGTCGACGCTGTTGATCCGGTTCGAGGGAATATAGCCGTTCCACCACAGATAGCCCGGCGTGCAGGCGCCGCTGCGGCAATCCTGGATCGGGTACTTATAGCCGTATACCTCAATGTTCCGGCCGTTGACTGGATAGACGTTGGTCGGCAGAGACCAGTAGTTGCTTCTGATATTGCCGAGACCGGCAACCTGCCAGCCGCCGATGAACTTGTCGAGCACCTTATTTGCCGAGCCGGCGAACTTCTTGCCGCGCCCGAAGGGCAGGTCGTAGATGAAGTTCCAACGGAACTGGTGCTTGGGCGTGTTCGGGTCGCGCTTGTAGTTGAGGAAGTGGTTGCGCTCCTTCGGATCCGACGGCACGGCCCCGGGAAGGAACTGGTTCAGTGCGCTGATTGCGTCGGCAGCCTGCGTACCGTCGGTGTCGCGATTTACCAGGATCGTGTTGCCGATCACCCAGAACGTCTGGAAACCGAAACCGTTCGCGTAGCGGCGTTCGAGCTCGAACTGCACTCCGTTGTATCGCCCGTAGCCGGAGGCGTCGAACAGGTCGATCGATCCGTAGGTCGTCGAATCATAGGGACGGCGCGCGACGTTGGCAAACGGGCCGGTTGGCAAGGGCTCTTTGCGGGTTACGTACCAGATGTAATCCGGAGTCGACTCGTTGTAGTAGGTCCACTGCTGCTGGCGATCGCCGTAATTGCCAACATAGGCGATGCGCGCAACAGTGTTTGGCATGACTTCCTTCTCGAACGTCAGGTTCCAGTCCTGCACTCTGCCGTCCGCGTGATGCGGATCGATAAAACGCGCGTTGAACCCGCGTGCGAGCAGACGGGTGTCAGTGGTGTCGATGATGGAGGAGGGAGTGTTTACGCCGGCGGTGTAGACGGGCACGGTTCGCAGTCCGTAGCTGGGAAGGCCGTCAGGCGACAACGCCGTGTTCGTCACGCTGTTGGTGAACGTGGCGCCCACCGGGGTGGAGGACGACTGCGAGCCCACCCAGTCCTGCAGCTTCTGCGGGTAATATGAGACGCGATAGCCGCCGCGGACGACGAATGCCTTCTGGCCATCCGCGGCCCTGTAGGCAAAGCCCAACCGGGGTCCGAGCTGTTTCCAGTTGTAGTAAACCAACCTTTGCGGAAGGCCGGCTTCCTTATACGTGATGACATTGGCGCCGAAGCCGCGCATCGCGCTCAGGATCGACGGCAACGTGACGCCGCGCTTGACGAACGTGTCGACATCGTTTGTGCCGACCACCAGGGCGCGTTTATCGAGCGAGAACGTGAGCAGCGTGTCATCCCGATCGTAGATCGGGGTACGCATCTCCCAGCGCAGTCCGAGACTGATGTTCAGCCGCGGCGTGACTTTCCAGTTGTCGTGGAAATACGACGAGTACTCCTGCCGCCGGAAGTGGAACCAGGGACGCCGGAAGGTGGCCGAATAGTTCATCACGCCGAGGGCAAAGTTGGCCAGACCGTATCCGGTCTGCGGACGAGCGATCGGATTCGAGGGCGTCGAGGCCGGATCGTAGAGCGACGTCGCCAGCGTGCCGGCATCGAAGCCACCGGCGAGGGAGTCGGACGATTTTTCGATCAGCTCGTGCCGCACCTGGAAGCCGAACTGGAATTCGTGCTTCCCGACGATGCGCGTCGCGTTGTCCTGAATCATTCCGTAATTGGTGATCAGATGGAATAATCCGGCGGATCCGAACGGCCAGTTGCCGGGCAAGTCGGTGCCGGAGATGGCCGGCCAGTTGGGCGCGTTGAACGGATTCGGCAACCCGAGCGCCGCGGCATAGTTGGTTTGAAAATCACCGGAGCCACGGCGGTGGAAGTCGCGCGTGGCATTGACCAGCAGCTCGTTGGTCATGTTCGCCGAGAACGTGTGCACCCACGTGAAGGCGCCGCTGTGATTGGGCCAATGGCGGTTCGACGCAGCCGCCGCTTTCGGGAACGTCCCGATGCTGATCGGCAGCAACACCGTGTTGCCGAGCCAGTGATCGTTCTGGCCGTAGGTAAATCGCGCGAAGATCAGGTCGTTGCCGGAGAAACGATGGTCGCCGCGGATGCTGTAGGTATTCTGCTCGTTGGGGACCAGCGTGGGACCGATCCAGTTCGGACCGAGCAGCGGGTTCACACCAGGTTGGTTCGGCAGCGGTGTGAGATCGAAGAAGAACTTCGCCAGCGGCGTGATGCGCGCCGGGTCCATCGTGTTGGCGGCGCCGCGATAGGTCAGCGGTTGGCGCTGGAACGTCGTGCGGTCGGTCGTGAACGGATCGTAAAGGTTGATCTGTCGTCCCTGCGCGTCGACCAGCTCGCGGAAATCGCCTTGCCGCATCGCGGCCGTTGGAAAGCTGTACTGGTTGGTCGTGTAAGATCGGCTCCGCGCCGATTCCCACGCGAAGAAGAAGAAGGTCCGGTTGCGGCCATTGTAGACTCCGGGAATCACCACGGGTCCGCCCAGCGAGGCGCCAAATTCGTTGCGATTCAGAAACGGCGGTTTGGTGAAGAAATCCTGGCGCCGTCGAGCGACGCCGTAGCCGCTGTTGCGGTTGGTCTCGAACACCGCGCCATGAAGCTCGTTCGTGCCGCTTCGGCTCGAAAGGATGATCGTTGCGGGACGGGTGAACTTGGCCGAAGAGTTGTTCAACTCAACCTGGATTTCCTGGATCGCGTCCAGCCCGGGCGGCCGGCCGAAATCCCAACCCTCCCAGATCTCGTTATAGGGCGCGCCGTCGAACACGGTGGTCGATGTGTTCGTGCGCATGCCGTACGCCTGCGGGATGCCCGTCGAATCGATGCCCGGCACCGTCGCAAGGAATGCCTGATAGCCGCGGCCATTGATCGGCAACTGCTCGATGCGCTGCCGTTCGAGCGCGTGACCCAGCGTCGGCGAGTCGACGCGAACCAGCGGCGTGACATCCTGCACCTCGACGCGCGTTGCAGTCTGGCCGACTTGGAGCACGGCATCCACGACGGCGTCCTGTTGCGTTCGCACCGTGAGGTTTCCTTCGAACTTCTGCATGCCGGCAAACTCGATGACCACCAGGTGGGGCCCGGGGATCACGCCAGGGAATACGTAGATGCCCGCGTCGTTCGTCGTAGTGGTGCGCGCGACGTTGGTTGCGGTATTGGTGAGTGTGACGTTGGCCTTCGGAACAACTGCATTGGCCGAGTCGTACACGGTTCCACGCACAGTGCTGCTGCTTGCCTGCCCCCAGACCTGCACTGTCAGAATAAAGAGCGCGACGATCGGTGCGAGTACGCGTTGCATACGAGACTCCCTTCGTGCCGTCAGTATACAAAAGACACTCACATGCAGCAAGAGCGTTTTTGCCTATAATTGACCTGACCCGCAAGGGCGGGAGGGATTGATGATCGTGAGACACGCACTCTGGCTGCTTTCGGTGATCGCGATTCTGACGCCGGCGCAGACCGTCCAAATGCCATCTCCCAGGCAGGGGCGACCCGAAGAAGTCCTGCCGTTGACACGGTTCCGGCCACGCACGGCTCCCTATCAGCCGACCGTCGAAGAAAAGCGGCAGATTCAGGCGAAGCTCGATCAACTGGACGCAGTCATTCGCGACCTTCGATCCCGCCGCGCGGGCGACGCCCTTCTCGCCGACGTCGAGATCTTCGCGGAAGCCGCGCGTTGGATTCTGCAGTTTCCCGAGGAGTTCAACCGTAAGGAAGCCGCCGGTGCGACCCTCGACGTGCTCGATCAGGGCCTCGCGCGGGCGGTCGAGCTCACAGCAGGCAGGTCACCCTGGACCACGCAAAAGGGGCGACTGATACGCGGATACCGCTCCGAAGCGGACGGCTCCGTGCAGCCGTTCCGATTGACAGTGCCGGACGATTACGACGGATCGAAACCGATGCCGCTCGATGTTATCGAACACGGGCGATACGTCACGCGATACGAAGTCGAGTTCATCTCGGCCTTCGCGCGGCGCGGCGCGGATCGTCCGTATTTGCCGGGAACGATCCAGGTGGAGCTGTTTGGGCGCGGCAACAACGCGTTTCACTGGCCGTACTGGGCTGTTCTCGATGGCCTTGAGAAACACTATCAGCGGGCAGAGATCGATGCGAAGCGGTCGGATCATCGCGCGCAGTACGACATTACGACGAAGAATCTGACTCGGCTGATCCTTCGTGAGACTGACCGCGCGGCGTTGGTCAACATCGACGGGCAAAAACCGAGCGTGAAGGCCGCGCCTGAAATCGCGCTCGAAAGGTCCGGCGGAAGCTGGCGTGTTGCGTCGGGCGACAGCCAAACTGGCCTGAGAAAGCGCCACGCGCTGCAGGTCCCGATTGACGACGCGTTTCTCGAACCGTTCCTGATTGTCAAGCCCACGGGTGCGCCCTGGAACGCGGCGGCGAACCGCCAGGCGCGGCAGATCCCCGATCGATTCGACCGGCAATATAAGCTTGCCTATCGCGGGCGCCCACGAATGATCGATGACAAGGACGTCACCGAGTCCGATTTCCAGAAGTATCACGTGGTGCTGTTCGGCGATCCGGGAAGCAATCGCTGGATTACCCGCATGAATGGCAAGCTGCCCGTGGGTTGGACGCGCGAGCAGGTTACTCTCGGAAACCGCGCGTTCCCGGCGGCCGAATCATTGCCGGCGTTCATTTATCCGAATCCGCTGAATCCGTCGCGCTACGTGGTGATCAACAGCGGCCTGACCGCCCTCTGGGAAGATTGGGCCGGCGATTTTCCGACGCCGCAGTACGGCGATTTCGCGATCCTCCGTGTCAACCGGAACAAGGAGGTTCCGGATGTGGCGTATGCCGGGCTGTTCGATGAATCGTGGAGGCTGCCGTGACAAGACGTGAACTGCTGGCGCTCATTCCGGCGTCTGCGTGGTTACCTGGGCGCGCGGCCGAAGCGCCCTTC
>JBOGMR010000623.1:0-2528 GCA_050746825.1 Bryobacteraceae bacterium
CACACGTGATGCGGTCGGATTTGTGGAAGACTTCGGGGCACTACAACTTTTACGCCGGGAACATGTTCGCGCGCATGGGACTCGACGACGCCGAGTATCAGCTCAAGCCGATGAATTGCCCCGGGCACATCCTGATCTACGCCGACCGCCAGCGCAGTTATCGCGATCTTCCGGTCCGCTTGGGTGAGCTCGGCACGGTGTACCGCTACGAGCGCTCGGGCACGATGCACGGCTTGTTGCGCGTGCGCGGCTTCACGCAGGACGATGCTCACATCTTCTGCACGCCCGATCAGATTGAAGACGAGGTGGTGGGCTGCATTGAATTCGCTCTCGACACGCTCAAGACGTTCGGCTTCGAACAGTACAGCGCCGAGCTTTCCACATGGGACAACGGCGCGAGCGGCAAATACGACGGCGAGCCGGAGCAGTGGAAGCTCGCCGCGAACGCACTCGAGAATGCGGTTTCACGGCTGAACATGAAGGCGAAGGTGATGCCGGATGAGGCGGCGTTCTACGGGCCAAAGATCGACGTGAAGTTGATCGACGCATTGGGCCGCCCCTGGCAGCTTTCCACCGTTCAGTTCGATTTCACCCTGCCGCGCCGGTTCGGACTGAAATACATCGGCGAGGACGGCCACGCGCACCAGCCCCTGATGGTGCACCGTGCGCTTTTCGGATCTCTTGAGCGCTTCTTCGGCATTCTGGTGGAGCACTACGCGGGCGCTTTCCCGGTCTGGCTTGCGCCGGTCCAGGCCACGGTGCTGCCGATCACGGACCGGCAGACCGAGTACGGCCGGAAAGTGAAGGAGCGGCTTGAGGCGGCGGGTCTGCGCGTTACGCTCGATGATCGCAGCGAAAAGGTGAACCTCAAAATCCGCGAGGCGCAGCTTCAGAAGGTTCCTTATATGTTGGTCGTCGGAGACCGCGAAGCGCAAAGCGGCATGGTTTCCGTTCGAAACCGCAAGCACGGCGACATGGGCGCAAAGCCGATCGAGGAGTTTCTGGACAACGTGCAGAAGCTGATCGCGGCGAAAGTGCCGGCCGAGTAGCGTGATCACGCTCCTGCTGCTCCTTGCGGTGGCAGGGTCGATCGTTTACTGCGTGCTGGCGGTGGTGGCCGTCCGGGATTATCTGGCGCATCGCGTCGAGATTCCGCCAGAGCTGCCTGCCATCAGCATATTGAAGCCGCTCGCCGGGGCCGAACCCGGCCTCGAGCGCAATCTGCGCACGTTCTTTGAGCAGGATTATCCGGCCTTCGAAATTCTTCTGGCGGTGCGCAGCCCCGATGACGCCGCGATTCCCGTGGTCGAAAAGCTCCGCGGGGAATTCCCGCAGGTGGCATCGCGGCTCATCGTAACCGGCGAGCCCCCGTATCCCAACGCCAAGGTTTACAGTCTCGACCAGATGAAGTCGGCAGCGCGGCATGAGTTGCTGGCGATGAGCGACAGCGACATTCGCGTGACGCCCGAGTTCCTCAAAGTGGTTGCGGCCGAATTTGTGGACGCCAGGGCCGGCCTCTCGACGTGCCCGTATCGCGCCGTGCCCGGCCTGGGATTCTGGTCGAAGCTCGAGGCGCTCGGCATCAACACGCAGTTTATGAGCGGTGTGATCGTCGCGCGATTTATCGAGGGAATGAAGTTTGCGCTGGGACCGACCATCGTGGCTCGCCGCGCGGTGCTCGACGAGATGGGCGGCTTCGACCGGTTGAAGGATTACCTCGCCGAAGACTTCGTGATGGGCAAGTTCGCCGCCGAACTGGGCTATCAAGTGGTGCTGTCGACCTACGTGATCGAGCATCACATCGGCAGCCACGGATTCCGCGAGAACCTCGACCATCGGCTACGCTGGGCGCGGAGCACGCGCTGCTCGCGGCCCAAAGGCTATCTCGGCGAATTCTTCACCATGCCGGTTCCTCTGGCATTGATGCTGTTGCTCTGGAAGCCCGCGACGTGGCCCGTGGTAGCGGTGGCGCTCGCGGGGCGGTTCGTCTACGCGTGGTTCTGCGCCGAGGGAGTGCTGCACGACCCGCTCACGCGCTCCAACTGGTGGCTGCTCCCCGTCCAGGACATGCTGGCGTTTGGAGTATGGATCGCCGGCTTCTTCGGCGAGACCATCACCTGGCGCGGCAGGCAATATCGGCTGCTCGAAGACGGCCGATTCGAGCCGGCCGGATCACTACAGAGCCGCGACGATATCACTCCAGAGCCGCGGCCGTGAGGGAGCGGAATCTTACTGTCAAGCCGTTGCAGCCGCCGGAGCCCACTGCGGCAGCGCGGACTCAATCCGGTCAATCGCCGCGGCAAACCGTTCGCCGCTCGCGCCGAAGCCGAGCCGGAAGTGCTCCGGGTATCCGAAGCAGTCCCCGGGAACCACAACTACCCCGTGCCGCGCCAAAAATTCGCAGAACGGACGAGCATTGCTCGAACCGGTGACCCAAGGAAAAGCCGTCATCGCCCCTTGCGGCCGGACCCAGCCGAACCGCGACGTGTGGCGCAACATGAACCCATCGAGGAGCACCAGATTGGGCC
>JBOGMR010000624.1:0-1558 GCA_050746825.1 Bryobacteraceae bacterium
CATTAGTGCCGCGATCGCCTCGGACAGATAATTGTTGATGTTGGGCACGTTCCCCGCGTTCTGGCGCAGTCGTGCCTCGTACTCGCCGATGTTATTCGCGCCGGCTGCTCGCAATCGGTCAACGTAATTGCCAATGATCTGGTCTGGAGTCATTCGGAGCGCGGCCGTTCGGCAACGTTATTGTCGCGCATACCTTGAAGGGTATAACGTGCCAGCATCTCAGGGTAGCTTTTATGGACGGAATGGCGGCGACCGTAGAGAGAGCCCCCCACGGGATTCTCGAACATGCGGCGCTCTGGGAACTAGTTCGCGAATCCTCCCCGCAGATGCGCTTTCGTCACCAGTCACAAGGCGTGAGCGACTCTCTAAACCCTTGATGGCTCCCTTTCCGTCTCCACTGACGCAATGCCGGACAACAGGACGGGCTTACGGTCGGGGAATTCGGCGATCAGGGATAAGCTTCCTCCCATGGCCTCGACGTAGCTTCGCAGCGTGGAAAGCAGAAGGTCGCTTCGTTTCTCGAGGCGCGAAACGCCATCCTGCGTGATGCCGAGAGTCTTCGCAATCCGTACCTGTGTGAGCTTGTGAGCTTGCCGCAGTTCCAGCAGCGTCATCTCCTCGGCAATCAGCGCGGCGGCGCGGGCCTGGACCTTCTTTCGGCGCGTACCGCCGATACCTTTCATCTTCTGGGTTAGCGTCTTCATAGCTTCTACGCCCGCCCCTTTCTAATGCGGGCCAAGTGGGACTCAAATCGTTCGTCGGCTTTCGCGACGAGCTGACGGTAGAACCGTCGCTGGCCGCCGCCCGACTTGTCACCGCAAACCAGGAGGATGGCTCGTCGCTTTGGGTCAAAAGCGAATGCGACTCGCCAAACGCCATCCGCAGCATCGAATCTCAGCTCCTTCATGTTCGCGTGGCGAGAACCGTTGAGCGTATCGACGCGCGGCCTGCCAAGATAAGGTCCGAACTGTTCGAGCAATTTGGCATGCGCCAGCATTTCGTCCTGTACGGCCTCGGCCAAGGCCTCAAACTCCGGATCGAACTCCGGATGGAACGATACTTCCCCTACTCAGTATGTATCCGAACACATATGGTGTCAAGTACATGAACTGGTTAGGGGCGGAGCCTCCTATCGAACCGGCGGCGCGGGCCGGGTCGATTACACGTTCAGCGCGCACGGCGGAACCACAGGACGCGGTTGGGATTGCCGCGGCCCGGGTCCGACAGAACGTCTCCCGACGAAGCCACCGAGACGGAGTGCAGGCCCGGTGATTCCACCCAGCCCAACACCTTTCCCGATCGCCGATCTACATTCACCAACCATCCGGGCGCTTCGTTGGCCACGTTGCGCGGGTGCGTTCCGACCCACAGATTGCCATCCGGGGCGACCGAGCAGGAAAACGTCTTGCCCAGGTGCTTCCACTCTCCGAGGAAGCGTCCCTCGAGGTTGAAGCGCTGGATGCGGCCGTTCTGGCGGTCGGCGACGTATAGCACCCCGCCGTGCGCCGCGATGCCGTGCGGCAGGTGGAACTGGCCCGGACCGGTTCCGGCGCTGCCC
>JBOGMR010000625.1:0-5982 GCA_050746825.1 Bryobacteraceae bacterium
AACCAGTACAGCGTCCCGTGATAGTCGTTGGCGCCCGACTTCGAAACCACCTGCGTCAGGATGCCTGCGTTCTTGCCCCATTGCGCGGAGTAGTCGTTGGTGGAGACGCGAACTTCTTCGACCGAGTCTGGATTGGGCGCCAGCTTCGCGGCGCCGCCATCGGCCATGTCGTTCACCGGAGAGCCGTCGACATAGTAACCGTTCGACAGCATCCGCATGCCGTTCGCGGTGGCGCCGGCGCCGGAAATCGCGGCGAAGCTGTCGCCGCCCATGCCGAAGCCCGTCACACCCGGAGCAAGCTGGATCACGTTGTACACATTACGAAGACCAAGTGGAATGTTTTGGACGTATTCATTGGTCACAACCGTCGAAATTTTTGGATTGGTGGTCTCGACGGATACCGCGACCCCGGTGACGGTGACTTCCTGAGTCACGGCGCCGACCGGGAGGACAATCGAGATTTCCTGAATGCGCCCGCTCTCGAGGACGATGTTCTCCTGCACAACTGTTTGGAAGCCGGTCTTGCTGGCGCGTAACCGGTAGCGGCCGGGCGGCAGGTCGGGGAAACGGTAGATGCCGGCGGCATTGCAGGCGGTGTCGATCGTGACGCCCGTTTGGACATTGGTCAGCGCAAGACGGACCTCGGGCACCACCGCACCGGTTTGGTCGGCCACCGTGCCGTTCACCGAACTGGTGAACTGTGCCCAGAGGGCGGGCGCGAACGCAGCCAGAGCGATCGCGATGCAAAGCCTTACATCGTTGCGGAGAATTGACGACCCGGTCCATCTCATTGCGTTTGCCCCCTTTTTATCGAGCGGCTTCGGGCGCCGCCACAGATTATAGATTAGTCGCAAAGTATCACGGCCCAATCGGGCTGTCAAGGCCGGCTGGGCGTCGGCTGGGCGCAGGCTGGGCGCAACGTAGATCGGTGTCGCGAGCGCTATCTGAAATCCATAGATTGTGGTATCAATGGGAGCGTGAGCGCCTTCGCCGCGTGGTGTTTGTTCGCAGCCCTCGCGCAAGCTCCGCCCTCCGATTACCAGACTGCGTTGGCCCACGTGCAGGCTGGCCGATTCGGGCCGGCGATCCCGGTTCTCGAGCGGTTGGTGAAGGAGTCGCCGGACGATCTCAAGATTCGCAACCTGCTGGGCATCGCTTTGTCCGCAGGCGGCCGGCGGCAGGAGGCCAACGCGCATTTCAAGGCCGCGCTCGCATTGAATCCGAAATTCTATCCGGCGCTCAAGAACCTGGCTGTCAACGAGCTCAGCCTGGGTGAACTCGAATCGGCGCGGAGCCATTTCGACGAAGTCCTCAAGGCTGCGCCTGGCGATCCCGTGGTTCACCTGGGCCTCGGTGAGATCGAGTTCGCGCGGAAGAACTACGCGCGCGCCTCCGGCCACTACGAGCGCAGCGGCGCCCTGGCGTTCCAGGAGCCCGGAGCGATTCTCAACCTCGCCAGTGCCTACGCGGAACTCAAGCAGCCTGTGAAGGCCGCCGCCATACTTGAAAAGGTCCCTGCAGACGTGACCGCTGCAACTCAATTTGCCGCGGGAATCCTGCTCGCCCGAATCGAGGAGTACGCAGCGGCTGCCCGGCGCTTCGAGCGGGCGATCGACGGCGGATATCCCGACGCGTACCAGGCCGGCTTCAATCTCACGCTGGCTCACGTCCGAAGCGCAAACTACGCCGCCGCAATCCGCATCGCCGAAGAGCTGCTCGCGCGCGGGCATCGGAAGGCCGAACTTTACAATCTGGTCAGCCAGGGATACGAAAAAGCCGGCAAGACAAAGGAAGCCTACGACGCACTGCGCGCGGCAACCGAGATCGATCCGAAGGACGAAACCAACTACCTCGATTTGATCGCACTGTGCCTCGAACATCAGAATCATGAGCTGGCGCTCGAAATAGCCGGCGTATCGCTCCGCAATAGTCCCGGCTCGCACCGGCTGCACTTGCAACGCGGCATCGTGATGGCGGTCAAGGGCGAATTCGAGGAAGCTGAGAAGGAGTTCCGAAGTTCGACGCGCCTCTCGCCACAGGCTGGCCTGGCATACGCGGCCCTTGGGCTCGTTCTGCTGCAGACCGCCAGACACGAGGAAGCGGTGACGCTGCTGCGAGAGCGCACCACGAAAAATCCCGGCGACGCCCTGGCGCTTTGGTATCTGGCCGAGGCGATCAACCGCGCCGGCGCTGAGCCGGGCGGCGAGCCGGAAGCGGAAGCCTTCAGGGCGGTCCAACGCTCCGTCGAAGTCAACCCCAAAATCCCGCAGTCACGCACCCTGCTCGGCAAAATGCTGCTCAAACGTGGCGAACTCGATACCGCCGCCAGGCATCTTGACGTGGCTCTCCAACTCGATCCCGAGGACCTGTCCGCCACCTACCAGCTCGCGCAGGTGCTTCGCAAGAAGGGCGACACCGAGCGTGCCAAGGAGCTGTTCGCTAAAGTGAGCAAAGCCAAAGCCGAAGACCGGGACCAGTTCATGAAACGCGGGCTGCTGCGCATTGTCCGCGAGGGCGCGCAGTAGGACTGTAGGGAGTGGCCGGATCACTTGCCGCCAGTCGACAACAGCGTCCGAAGCACCTCGTCCTTCACGTATTCGGTGCTCAGATCGCCCCAGCAGACCCAGACGCGGCCAAGCTGGGAAAACAATCCGCCGTTGTGATAGGCAAGCAGCACGCCGGGATTGGCTTTGGGATCAGGCTTCAGATCCTGACGCCAGATAATGACGATGGTGCTTCCCATTGCCCTCCACGACGGATTCTGTTCAGGAAGTGACGTCCCGGCCAGATCGTCAAAACCACTCGGCCACCTCCCGGTTTTTGCGTGGTATTCATAGATGCTCGATCCGAAGAGTTTCAACTGAAGTTGAATCGTCTGGTGCGGGATGCTGTTCGGACCGAAATAGTCCCACCAGACCCGCATGAGCAGCGCCGTCATGACGACTACGGCGCCGATCAGCACTCTGGAATTAGTCCTGGTCAGCCCCATTTATGATCTATGAACGCTTAATCACTTCGCGCTCATTAGTTTATACTGGTAGGGCAAGCAATGATTACAAGCAAGACCCAGGTCTCCGAGTCGCGCGTGAGCACGAGGCTCGACGAGCTCTCACAGAGCCTGGGGCGGAAGGCTTCCATCGCCGATCAGATCGCTTCGGTGATTCGCGGCCTCATTATTTCAGGGGACCTCAATCCCGGCGACCGGATCGTCGAATCCCGGATCGCCAAACAACTCGGAGTCGGGCAGCCGACGGTGCGCGAGGCGCTGGTCGCGCTCGAGCATCAGGGACTGGTGGTTCGCAAGGCGAACACCGGATGTGTCGTCACCACCTTGACGCGCGCCGAAATCGAGCAGATTCTTCGCATCCGAGCCGAACTCGAGATCCTGGCCGTGGAACTGGCCGTCGAGAATGCTACTGACGCCGAAGTGCACAAACTGGCGGCGCTGACCGGATTCATGCGCGCGGCGGCCCACGCCCGCGATGTCGAGGAATTCTTCACGCATGACCTGAGTTTTCACGAGGCGCTCTGGAAGCTGTCGGGAAACACATTCCTGCCGCGGCTCCTGGAGCAGCTCATGGTGCCGCTGCTGGCGTTCCTGTTCATCCGCAACCTGCGAAACAACACCCACATCGACATGGCCGTCTCGGCGCAAGCTCACGTCGAGATCGCTGAAGCGATTCTGACCCGCGACAAGCAGCACGCGCGCCGCATCGCGCAGCAGAAATTCCAGATGTTCGCCGACCAGCATCTGAATCTCTACGGTGAATAGGGCTCCTGGGGAGCTTCTCTTCGTTTCCGAATGAAGCCGATCCGAACCTTGAAACCAGGTCTGCACTGCTGCCCGCCAGCTTCTTCCGCTTTCACAGCTTTCAGGTCGACTACGTCCGCTTCGATATCACGACAGTAAGTCAGGCGCCAGAACCCGGATCGCTCGGATTGATAGGTTTTGGACTCGCGGGACTCGGCGCCCGACTTGGATGGAAACTACGCGTTCGTGCCGCGACGGTAACCACTGAGCCGTGACCGTGAGGGAGCGGTTGCCGAATGCGAATCAAATCTTCGTAAATGAGGACACAATCGTGACCGAATTTCAGAACATGGCTATCTCAGTCGCCATTGCGGCCCTGTCTCTGGCGCCACCAGCGTCGGCGGGAACTTGGCCTACATTGCAGTCGACACAAATCAATCCGGGATATTCGTGTCTCCAGCAACTCCCACTGACGTCGTGGTCATCGTGCGGAATGTGTCCATTCGCAAACAGCCGGGAGCGGCCATTTGGAACTCGCCGGATTTCGCGATCGGAATCACGGGAGTCAACGGCGCAACCGGAAACACAAGCCGTGCTGCAGCGCGTCGTCATCTTCAGTGTGACTCATTAGCTGTAGTGGCAAGTGGCGGCGCGCAACTGAACCTGGAGGACTCGACGGGGCTGCTGCTTGTGAGTGGGGGCAGATCATCCCATTCGGGAACAACCGGATTCAGGGAAACGGTAGCGGCGAAACCCCGGCGAGCACGGTGGCGCTGAAGTAAGTTTCAGCGGACCGCCTCCGGCGACGGCGGGAACTTCTGGACGATTCCCTCTCCGCGCACTGTCTTCTCAATATCGTCGAGCTCCGACGGCAGGAATGAGGTGAAGTTCTCGAAGCCCATGCCGGTGACAACGACGACATCCTCGTAGCGCAGGTAGAGCGACTCCTCGCGCACCCACATCTGCGGGTCGACCGAGAAGACGTGACCCGGCTTTAGCGCGTCTCTCCGGTAAGTCCCGACATCGTGCACGGCCATGCCCACGGAGTGTGAGAACACGCCGCCGCCGGTGTTTACCAGCGTCCGTGCGGCCTTCTCGTAAATCGGCTTTGAGAATTTCGTACGCGCGAACACAGGCTCCATCGCCGCTTTTGCTTCTTCCATGATTTGATCGGCCCGCACGCCGGGACGGATGCGCTTCAAGATCGCGTTACGGTATTCGAGCACGAATTGCAGCAGCTCGCGCTGCACCGGACTGTACTTTCCGTTGACCGGCCAAACGCGTCCGATGTCGCTCACGTAGTAGCGATAGTCGGGCGCGTAGTCCATCAGCACGAGATCGCCGTCACGGAGCGGGCCGTTGTTGCGGTAGTAGTGCATGTTGTTGATGTTTGGCGTGCCGGCGGCGGTGATGGACCGATAGCCGTCCAGACGCGCACCATGGATGAGGAACACGTAGCGCGCCGCGGCGTCGAGGTGATACTCGTAGAGGCCGGGCCGGGTGGTCTTCATCGCTTCGAGGAGTCCAAGTCCGGCAATCTGAGACGCGCGGCGCACCAGTGCGGCCTCGCGGGGGCTTTTCAGGATGCGCAGTTCGTCGAGGATCGGCGTGAGGTCGCGGATCTCCGCGCGCGGCAGGCGTGTGCGCAAGAGGCCGATGAAGTTCGTTTCGCGAGATACGCGCCCGTCCCAATAGTCCGACGCGATGGCCTCGTTGGCTGACACGATCTCACCGCGGCTTTGCGCGTAGCCTTCGGCGGGGGCGTGTGGCGTGTAGATGACGCGGCCTGTGCGCTGCAGCCAGGCAACGCTGACCGCTTCGGTGCTGAGGACTTCGGAAGCGCCGGTGAGTTTCTTGGCGAGATCCGCGTCAGCGGCGGAGAGGACGCGGCCTTCGCTGCGTTCAAGCCGCTCATCGCGCGGAGGCAGGAAGAGGATGGCCCGGCGAGTCTTGCCGTCGAGGACGAGGTAGGAGCCGGGTGTCTCGACGCCGCACAAATAATAGAACTCGTTGGTTTGTCGCGGGAAGATGAAGCCGGCGACCTTTGGATACCCCTGCACGATCGCGAACGCATTGGAGCCGATCTTGTCGAGAATCTTTGCCCACCGCGCCTGAAATTCCTCCGCCGGAAAGTCGGTTTGGAAGTATGGCTCGGATTGAGCCGTCAGTGTGGAAGCGAGCAGGAGTAAGACTGTGGGCAGGCGAAACCGCCTGCCCCGCCGAGCGGCAAA
>JBOGMR010000626.1:0-3326 GCA_050746825.1 Bryobacteraceae bacterium
TGCGAGAGCCGCGTAATGCTGCTTGCGCACTTCATCGATGTACGGCGTCTCTTTTTCCGGCGGGGCGTCGATGCCGCCTGCGACGTAGCCGTAGCGCTGCGTGGGTCCCACCACAACGAGCCCCTTCGCCGCGAATTCACTCGCAATTCGGGCTAGGATCGGCCCCTGACTCTTGCAGTCGCCGCACCAGTGCGCCCAGAAGAACAGCAGCACAGGCTTCCCTTTCAGGTCGCCGGCCGGCGTTGGCTTCGGGCCGAGATGCGCGCCCATTTCGAGAGCCGGTGCGGGCTTACCTTCCAGGCTCAGCAAATGAATGTTCTTCTGAATGCGCGTGCGGATCGACGTCGCGCGCCAGGTGTCGAGCTCCGCACGCAAAAACACGACCGCGCCGGATCGCTCGCCGCGCGCGTCCATGACGTGCGCCTGCACTTCGATCGAAGCGCCGAGCGCGAGCGGCAGGCTACCTTCGTCGTCCAGCTTGCGCGATTGCAGCTTCTCGAGCGCCAGCTTGCGCGTCTCCATCGCGTATTTGCCGGCCGCGTCGAGGCGCCTGGCCGCCAAAGATCCGCGTCCCATCCAGGACAGCGCGAGGATCATTTCAGGAGTCGTGCCCTGCGCGGCGCGGTATTCGGAAATCAGCTTTTCGCCGCGCTCGAAGTCGTTCCTGGCGATGGCCGCGCGTACGTCGGAGACCAGGGCGGCCCACGTCGAGAGGGCAGTGGCCAGCAGCAAAGGGATCAATCGAAGTTGCATGGCTGTCAACTTCGATTATAGCCCCGCTGATGCGCGCTTGCGATCGGCCTCGGATATGCCCGAATTCCTGCGAATATCCTCGCGCTTTGCGAGCTTCCGCCGATAGCGCGCGAAATATTCGACAATGTCCCCACCGTAGCGAAAGCTGTACATGATATCGGCGAATTCGATAGTGTGCGGAAGTCCGATGGCGTGCCCGCTTTCATGAAGACAGGTGAGATAGACGACGGTGTGCCGGAACAGCGGGTCGTTGCGGCCGGCAGCTTCGATTTCAGGCCCGAAGGAACCGAGAGTGGGACGGACGTAAACCGCGGCGCCGCGTTTACCGTCCACCACGATCGGGTGGGCCTCGCCGTAAAGTTTCATGGCGCCTGGCGCCCAATAAATCCGGATGCGCGCCCGCGATTCATCGGTGGTGCGGGCTAAACTGATCGCGCCGCCCGAGGCGTCTCTCCAGGCATGCAAGGCCCACTCCGCCAGCTCCGGATCGCCGGCCTGGCAGCCGGAATCGCGGGATAGCTGGGGAGTGCAATGCTCGATCCAGTAGCTGTAGCGTTCCTCTGCCGCGGCCGATGCAGCGAGCGCCGCCAGGAGCGCCAGCCTTCTCATATCTTGCGGATCGTGTCGTGCTCCGCGATCAATTGCCGCACCTGCGCTTCCAGATCCTCGATACGCCGCGCCATATCGTCGATCGCCTGGCGCTCCGGATCGGGTAGCTTGCCATGCTCCAGCATGCCGCTCTCGTGCCGGCGCACGACCCGGCCCGGCACGCCGACCACGGTGCTGTACGACGGAACCGCATGCACCACGACCGAGCCCGCACCGATTCGGACATGATCGCCGACGGTGATGGCGCCGAGGACCTTCGCGCCGGTCCCGACAACCACGTGATTCCCCAGCGTGGGATGCCGCTTGCCTTTCTGCGCGCCGGTTCCGCCGAGCGTCACGCCCTGGTAAAGCAGAACATTGTCGCCGATCTCGGTAGTCTCGCCGATGACGACGCCCATTCCGTGGTCGATGAAGAAGCGGCGTCCGATGCGTGCGCCGGGGTGAATTTCGATGCCGGTGAGCCAGCGGCTGATCTGTGAAATCACGCGCGGAACCAGCGGAACGCCCCAGCGGTGGAGCTTGTGCGAGAAGCGGTGCAGCAGGATGGCGTGGAAGCCGGGGTAACACAGGAAGATCTCGAGGACACTTCTTGCGGCGGGATCTTCTTCGAAGATCGTGTCGATTTGTTCCTTGATTGCGCGGAACATGATCGTTATGATGCCGTGGCGACGCGGAAGTCGCAACTACCTGTAAGATTACCACCACGCGCGCAGCCTGGTTGCTTGTCGCCGGCGCCTGGTGCTTCGCCAATCCCGAACAAGAAAACGGAATGGGACGAGGTCCAGCCATACCTCGCGAATCTCGTCGAACAAGGTTTGCTGCTCGTGCAATAGGGTTGGCCAAGACTACTTATCTAATGGTCGCCCACACCGCCGTCGGAAAATACGTAGTCTGGCCGGCTAACCGGTTTGTACGGATGCTTCGCGGCCACCTTCTCATCAAGATCCACGCCCAGGCCGGCCCTGTCCGGCAGATCCGCGAATCCGTCCTTCACCTTCACCGCCCCGCCATGGAATAGGTCCTGCACCCAGGGCGCTCGATTCGGATTGTATTCCTGAATCGTGCACGCCGGCGTGGTCGCGTCAACGTGCAGCGACGCCAGGGTGCTGACCTCGCTCTGTGGATTGTGCGGCGCCATCTCGATGCGGTACGTTTCGGCGATCGTCCCGATCTTCTTCATTTCGAGAATGCCGCCGGCGTGGCAAACATCGGGCTGGATATAATCCACCAGGTGGCGGGAGCAGAACTCGCTGAAACCGTACTTGGTGAAAGAACGCTCGCCTGTGGCAAGCGGCGCCTTGGTTTTCTGACGAAGCAACGCCAGCTCACTCAGATCTTCAAGCTGCGTCGCCTCTTCGACAAAGAACGGACGGAGCGGCTCGATGCGCGTGCAAAAATCGACCGCCATGACCGTAGTCAGCTTGCCGTGCGCGTCGATGCAGATGTCGAAGTCTTCGCCCACGGCTTTGCGCACGGCTTCGAGACGGCGCGCACCTTCGCGGACTGCGTAGTTGGGAAGCACCAGATCGTTCTCCACAGCGATGAAGCCCGACTTCGCCGCCGTGTAGCCTTCGCTCTTCGCCTGGAGAAAAGCTTCGGGCGTGCTGCCGGCGTCTTTGTACAGCCTGACCCGCTTGCGCGCGGCGCCGCCCAG
The DNA here is from genome assembly GCA_050746825.1 of Bryobacteraceae bacterium. Taxonomy (GTDB): domain Bacteria; phylum Acidobacteriota; class Terriglobia; order Bryobacterales; family Bryobacteraceae; genus JBOGMR01. The sequence continues at coordinate 3,017 of JBOGMR010000626.1, forward strand.
CAGCTTGTAGATCGGAACGCCGAGCGCCTGGCCGAGAATGTCCCGGAGCGCGATCTCGATAGCGCTGATGGCGCTGTTCAGGATCGGTCCGCCGCGCCAGCGCGGGTACCGGAACATGCCTTGCCATAGCAGTTCGATCCCGGTGGGATCTTTGCCGATCAGGAACCGCTCGTGCTCCATAATCGCTTGCGACAGCGTCGCTTCCTTGCTGGTGATGGAGCCTTCACCGAGACCGCTGAGGCCCTGGTTGGTCAGAACCTTGCAAAAGGCCCAGTTGACGCTGCCGGCATTCACGACGATGGTCTTGAGG
>JBOGMR010000627.1:0-3784 GCA_050746825.1 Bryobacteraceae bacterium
GATTGGGGGCGCGGATTGGGGGCGCGGATTGGGGGCGCGGCTTCAGGAGTAGCGAGGGATGCGCGGGTCGACTTCGATGCTCCAGCGGTCGATTCCGCCCGCCATACTGCAGCAGCGTTCGACGCCGTGCTCGCGCAACCAGCTTGTCACACGGAGGCTGCGGATTCCGTGATGACAAAGCACCACCAGCAGCGCTTCGCTGTCCTCGAGTGAGGGGAGAGCCTGCGGCACCGAACCCATCGGGATGAGTTCGCTTCCTTCGATTCGCGCTTGCTGGAACTCGAACGGCTCGCGGACGTCGATGATTCGTAGATTCTCGCCGGCGGCCATCCGCTGCTTCACTTCTTGCGGGGAGATTTCGATTGGAGGGGGTTCAGTCATGGCTGGCCGCTCCGTGACGGCCGCGGTTCTGTCGCCAGTTCGCGGAAGATGCGGCCCGCGATTGGCGCCGCGTCTCCGCCACCGCTTCCGCGTTCGAGAAAAATCACGACGGCGATGCGAGGCTGTGCGGCGGGGGCGAAGCCGGCGAACCACGCGTGTCCCGAGGTGCCTGTCTTGCCCGCGACCGCCACTCCGGGAGGCTGCGCCAGGCGTGCGGTGCCATACACGGCAGCGGCTTCAAGTCCCGCGTAGATCGTGCGCAGTCCCTGATCGGGCGGTTCGGCCAGTTTGCGCCGCTGTGCCAGTTTTCGATACGCCGCCAGCAGACCCAGCGGAGTCACCTCGACATGCCGCTCTCCCAGAGCCTGCAACTCGCGCTGCCCCGGCATCGATGCCGGCGTCGCCCATCCAAGCACTTCGTCGCGCGCAAAACCCGACGGCGAGCTCAGCCCCACGCGCGCAAACGTCTCCGGCAGCTCCGCATCCCGGAGCCCGCCGGCGAAGGTCGCGAAGAAAAAGTTGCAGGAGTACGCGAGGGCCGCAGTGGCGTCGAGCGGGAGTGGAGTAGCGGGATGAGTGCAATCGAGCCGCCTGCCGTCGATCGACAACTTGCGGCCGCACACCAGCGCGGCGCCCGGCTTCACACGGCGCGCATTCAGCAGCGCGAGCAGAGTGAAAGGCTTCACGGCTGAACCGGGCGATGCCAGCCGGCGCGCTGCGACATCCAGACGATGAGACGCCAGCACCTGGCCCGAATCGACGTCGACGACGACGGCCGAGCCGGAGCGCGAGCCCATCGCTTCGCTCACCGCCTTCTGCAAGCGTTGCGGCAACCCGTCGGGTGGCGCGAAAGCAAGCGCGATCGCCAGCCATGGCAGTGCCATCCCCTACGTTATACTGCGAACATGACGCGCTGTGTGGCCCCTCTCGGAATCCTGCTTGCGACGCTCGTACACGGCGCGGGCACTGAGCCGCGCGCGACGGCAGCCGAATATCCCGCTCACGCGCCGCTGCCGCCGCTCTCGATCGGCGCCGAGTACATGGTGCGGAGCGTGCCCGGCTCGGGACAAACCATCCTGGTCAGCGACTATCTGGTGGTCGAAGTCGCCTTGTTCTCGACGGCGCGCGAAATGATGGTGAACAGCGGTGCATTCACGCTTCGGATCAATGGGAAGAAACAGGCGATCGTCGCGCAGACTCCGGCGTTCGTGGCTGCCTCGCTGAAGCATCCGGACTGGGAGCATCGCCGGGGCGTGATTGCGCAAGCGGGTCCGATCGTCGTGGGACGGCCGCAAACGACGGAACGTTTTCCTGGCGACCAGCGTCCCTCGCAAACGCGCCTGCCGCGTCCTCCGCAGGCGCCTGACGATCCGAACCGCAGTGGGCTGGATCCGGAGCCCGTGATGAAGCCGGAAGAAATTGTCATCCAGTCGGCGTTGGTCGAAGGCCGGCGCGTTCTGCCGCTGAGCGGCTGCCTCTACTTCGCCCACAAAGGGAAGCCGCAATCGATTCGCACGGTCGATTTGATTTACGAGGGACCCGAAGGAACCGTTACACTGCCGCTCAAGAAATGAACGCACCGTCGTCCGTACAAAAAACACCGGCACAAGCGGCGATCGGAACGCCGACGGGCTTTCGGGTCGCCGTAGACTACAGGCCGCGCGGCGATCAGATCACCGCCATCGCCGAATTGTTGCGCGGCGTCAATGACGGCGAGCAGCACCAGGTCCTGTTGGGCGTTACCGGCTCAGGCAAGACGTTCACCATGGCCAAGGTGATCGAGGCGTGCGGCCGGCCCGCGTTGATCCTGGCGCACAACAAAACACTGGCGGCGCAGCTCTATCAGGAGTTCAAGACCTTCTTCCCTGCAAACGCCGTCGAATACTTCGTCAGCTACTACGACTACTACCAGCCGGAAGCGTACATGCCGTCGAGCGACGTGTACATCGAGAAGGAAGCCACGATCAACGACGAGCTGGATAAGCTCCGGCTCTCAGCCACGCGATCGTTGTTCGAGCGGCGCGATTGCGTCATCGTCGCAAGCGTAAGCTGCATCTACGGCCTCGGTTCGCCGGAAGCGTACTACGGCATGCTGCTGATGCTCGAAAAGGGGCAGAAGATTTCGCGTAAAGAGATTCTCACGCGCCTGGTGGAGATCCTTTACGACCGCAACGACGGCGATTTCAAGCGCGGCGCCTTTCGCGTGCGCGGCGACGTGATCGAAGTTTTTCCGACTTACGACGACTACGCTTACCGGATCGAGATGTGGGGCGACGAAATCGAGAGCCTGTCGCAAGTCGATGCGCTGCTCGGCCAGGTGCGCCAGACGTACCTGCGGCTGCCGATTTATCCGAAGACGCACTACGTGATGAGCGCGGAGACGCGCGAGGGCGCCATGGACAGCATCCGGCGGGAGCTGGAGTGGTGGCGGCCGGAACTGGAAAAGCAAGGCAAGCTGATCGAGGCGCAGCGGCTGCATCAGCGCACGATGTTCGATCTCGAGATGATCAAGGAGATCGGCTATTGCCACGGAATTGAGAATTACTCGCGGCATTTCTCCGGACGTCTGCCGGGTGAAGCGCCGCCGACGCTGCTGGATTATCTGCCTTCCGATGCGCTGCTCTTTATCGACGAAAGCCACCAGACCGTGCCGCAGCTTCACGCGATGTATCACGGCGACCGGTCGCGCAAGGAAGTGCTCGTCGCGCACGGATTCCGCCTGCCGAGCGCGCTCGACAACCGGCCGCTCACTTTCGAAGAGTTTGAGCATCGCGTGAACCAGGTCATGTACGTTTCCGCGACGCCGGGACCTTACGAGTTAACCAAGTCGGCGGGCGTGGTGGTGGAGCAGATCATCCGGCCCACCGGGCTGGTGGATCCGGAGGTTGAAATACGGCCGGTGAAAGGCCAGGTGGACGATCTGCTCGGAGAAATCCGGAAGCGTGTGGAGAAGAGCCAGCGCGTTCTTGTGACGACGCTGACCAAGCGCATGGCCGAGGACCTGGCGGAATATTATTCGGAAGCCGGGGTGCGCTGCCGATACCTCCACTCGGAAGTGAGCACGCTCGACCGCGTGGTGATTCTGCGCGATCTGCGAAGGGGCGAGTTCGATGTGCTGGTGGGGATCAATCTGCTGCGCGAAGGACTCGACTTGCCGGAAGTGTCGCTGGTGGCAATTTTCGATGCCGACAAAGAGGGTTTTTTGCGATCGGGCGGCTCGCTCATCCAGACCATGGGCCGGGCGGCGCGGCACATCGAGGGTCGCGCGATTCTCTACGCGGACGTCAAGACCGACAGCATGCGGCGCGCGATCGACGAAACGACCCGGCGCCGGCAGATTCAGGTCCAGTACAACGAACTGCATCACATCACGCCGCAATCGATCATCAAGCCGATCGACATG
>JBOGMR010000628.1:0-13666 GCA_050746825.1 Bryobacteraceae bacterium
TCACCCAGCAGCTTGCCATCCTTGACGCTGAAGATGAAGTCGAAACCGGCGCCTGCGCGTCCACGGTAGCGGCCGGCGTAGCTCGCCAGACTGCTCGAGTCAATCTGGAAGGTGGCAGGCGGTGGAGGCTGTGCACCGCTGCTCTTGAGCAATTCGACGATCTCCGCCTTCTTCGCCCGCTCGGCGGCAACCAGCGCGCTCCACAAATCCGCCTTGGCGGCGCCGTTTTCGATCGCAAGCTTCACCAACGCCGCGTTCCCCCGCAGCACGGCGACGGGCAGAACCTTCGCTGGCCCGCCTTCCGTCTTGCCGATCAGCAGTCTGACGATGTCCACGTAGCCCTTGGTAGCCGCCCACGTCAGCGCGGTAGCCCCGTAAAACGTGTGGCCGGCATCGACGTCCGCCCCCGCCGCCAACAGCAGCTTCACCACTTCAAGATGCCCTCGATTGCTGGCGAAAAGCAGCGCCGTTTGACCGTACCGGCCCCTGGCGTTGACGTCGGCGCCTTTGTCGAGCAGCGCCTTCACCTGCGAAAGGTCGCCGCTTCGCGCGGCCGCGACCAGATCCAAGCTGAGGTCTTGCGCCGGCAGACAGCGGAGAAACAGGAGCAGAGCGGGAACCCGGAGAAGCTTCATGGAAAACTCGATTATACCAACCGCCTCCTGGCCTTCCGAGTCAAAGATTCGCCAGTCGCCGCGCTGTGCGGAACACGTCGACTAACATTCCTTCGGTGAGCTTTCCGGTCGACGTGTTCTGCTGGCTGGGATGAAACGACGCGACCAGCGCCGGTCGCAGTGCGTCGTAGTGGCGGTTATGCCCAAACGCGAACGCGCTGCGGCTTCGAATGGTTCCCCGCTCTCGCAGAATCGACAGGTACTGATCGAAAGCCGTCCGCCCGAGCGCCACGACCACACGAACCTCTGCAAGCGCTTCGAGCTCGCGCTCCAGATGCGGGCGGCAGTTGCGAATCTCTTCGGTTGACGGCTTGTTGTCAGGCGGTGCGCAATGAGCGACGGCCGTGATGTAGGCGCCGGAGAGCCGCAGGCCGTCATCGCGGGATCGGCTCTCCGCTTGCGAGGCGAAGCCCGTCTTGTGCAGAACGCGATATAGCAGGTCGCCCGAGCTGTCGCCGGTAAACACCCGCCCCGTGCGGTTCGCGCCGTGCGCTCCCGGCGCGAGCCCGACAATCAAGACCCTGGCTCTCGGATCGCCGAACGACGGAACCGGCTTACCCCAATACTCCCAGTCGAGGTAAGCCCGCCGTTTGACGCCGGCGATGTGCTGGCAGTGCGCGATCAAACGCGGGCACCGGCGGCACCCGACGATCTGCTCCGCAATCACTTCAAGGTTCACGCCACCATCTTGTGTGGATCGATCACGAACTTCTTGGCGGCGCCCCGATCAAAGTCTTTGTAACCCTGCGGCGCTTCATCGAGCGAAATGATCGTGATGTTCACTGCCTTGGCAATCTGAATCTTGTCGTACAGAATCGCCTGCATCAGGCCGCGGTGATAGCGCATCACCGGACACTGCCCCGTCGTGAATGAATGCGACTTCGCCCAGCCCAGGCCGATCCGGATTCCGAGATTACCGATCTTCGCGTTCGCATCGACGCCACCCGGATCGTCGGTTACGTACAAACCCGGGATTCCCACGGCGCCGCCCGCCCGCGTGACCTCCATGACGGAGTTCAGCACGGTTGCGGGCCGCTCAACCCCCGCGTCCTGACCGTGCCCTCGCGCTTCGAAGCCCACGCAGTCCACTGCGGAGTCGACCTCAGGCGCTCCAAGAATCTTCTCGATCTGGTCCCTCAGCGGCGTGCTGCTCTTCAGATCCACTATCTCGCAGCCGAAGCTCTTGGCCTGCGCGAGGCGCTCCGGAATCAGGTCGCCGACGATCACCACCGCCGCACCCAGCAGGTGGCACGACGCCGCGCACGCCAGGCCCACAGGTCCGCCGCCTGCGACGTACACCGTCGATCCCGAAGTCACGCCCGCGGTGTACGCGCCGTGGTACCCGGTCGGGAAGATGTCGGAGAGCAGCGTCAGATCCTTGATCTTCGCCATCGCGCGCTCTTTGTCCGGGAACTTCAGCAGATTGAAATCGGCGTAAGGGACGAGCACGTACTCGGTCTGGCCGCCGACCCATCCGCCCATGTCGACATAACCGTACGCAGCGCCAGGCCGCGCCGGATTCACGCTGAGACAAATACCGGTCTTGCCTTCTTTGCAGTTGCGGCAGCGGCCGCAGGCTATGTTGAACGGAACCGAAACCAAGTCGCCGGCTTTGATGAACTCGACGTCGCGCCCGGCCTCGACCACTTCACCCGTGATCTCGTGTCCGAGCACAAGCCCGGTTGGAGCTGTAGTACGGCCGCGCACCATGTGCTGATCGCTGCCGCAAATATTGGTGGTGACGACTTTCAGGATGACGCCGTGCTCGCATTTCCGGTTGCCGAGCGCGAGCTTGGGGTAATCGATAGATTGGACCTCAACTTTTCCTGGGCCCATGTACGCAACACCACGATTCGTAGCCATGTGCAATTCTCCTTAGCGGTTCTCATGACATCAAAAGTTTGGAGCAGCGTCAAGGCGGTGTGTGTGCAGGCTTACCGCCTGTCCCCGATGGCCCACAGGTGATGCTCCGTGCGCACGAGCATCAGGCCGGCTGAAATTGCCGGCGTGGTCATCAGGGCTTCGCCCATCGCGTGCTGCCCTATTAACTCGAACTTCGGTCCAGCCTTCACGACAAAGATATCGCCGTCTTCGCTGGGCAGATAGATCTTCCCGTCCGACGCGACGGGCGACCCGCTGAAGCCTGATCCCTGATGCTTGAGGCGCTCGCGATAAATCTCCTCGCCGGTCTTGAGGTCGTAGCAGTCGAAGATCCCCGCGTTGCCGAGAACATAAAGACGCCCCTCGTAGATGAGCGGCGTCGGCATGTAGGAACCGCGCTGCTGCTTCTGCCACGCGATCCACTTGCCGCCCTGCGCGCCGGTGATGTCGCCCGAACCACCGGGCCGGATCGCGAAGATCGGCGCTTCCGGCCGTCGCCCGCTAGCGACAAACACAAGACCGTCGACGTAGACGGGCGTCGGCGCCGTGATCTTCGAGCTGCCTCCCAGCCGCCACAGCTCCTTGCCGCTCGCCGGGTCGTATCCGCGGATGAAGTTCGATCCGTTGGTGATCAGTTCGGCGCGTGGCTTGCCCGTGTAGACGGTCGGCGTGCCCCACGAGGGCAGTTCCTCGCGATCGGCTCGCCACACTAGCTTCCCGCTCTTTCGATCGAACGCAGTGAGGAACGAACCCTTCTGCTGGTCGCATTGCACGATGACCAGATCGCGGTAAATGATCGGCGAGCTGGCCGTACCCCACTCATAACCCGGCACGTCGTAGGCGCCCGCGTCGATCCGCCCGAGGTCTTGCTTCCAAAGCAGAGCGCCCTTCAAGTCGTATGCATACAATCCCTGCGATCCGAAGAACGCGACCACTACCTCGCCATCGGTCGCGGGTGTTGCGTTCGCGTAGGTCGATTTGATGTGGCGCTTTTCCTTGGGCTCGCCTTCGTACGCAGTGCGCTCCCAGAGCAGCTTGCCCGTTTTGCGGTCGAGCGACAGCAGCTTCCACTGATGGACGCTGGTGTCTTCCGACGCTGTACCTTCGCCGTACAGCCCGCGCTTGAACGTCGCGCCGCTTCGGCTGCTGATCGCCGTGGTAACGAACGCCTGGTCGCGCCACACGATGGGGCTTGAATGCGCGAGGCCGGGAATCGCGGTCTTCCAGGCGATGCCGCTTCCTCGCGCCGTGTCCCAGCTCACCGGCAATTTCTGCTTATCGGCAACGCCGGACGCCGAGCGGCCGCGGAACGACGGCCAGTCCTGCGCCCACGCGCTCAATGCCGCGAAAAAAATGAGTGCCCGCAGAGCGTGCTCCTACGCCAGAATCCCTTTGACCAGTTCGCCGTGCACGTCGGTGAGGCGAAAGTCGCGGCCACTGTGACGGTAGGTCAGCCGGGTGTGATCGAGACCCATCAGGTGCAGCACGGTCGCGTGCAGGTCGTGCGGATGGACCCTGTTGTCGACCGCCTTGAATCCGAAATCGTCGGTAGCGCCGTAGGTGATGCCCCCTTTGAAACCGCCACCCGCGACGAGGAACGAGAAGCCGTGGCTGTTGTGATCGCGACCGTTCTGCACGTTGACCAGGCCGCTCACCTCGACCACGGGCGTGCGTCCGAATTCGCCGCCGATCATGACGATCGTTTCTTTCAGCAGCCCGCTTTGTTTGAGGTCGCTGATCAGCGCCGCAATCGGCTTGTCCGCCTGCATGGCGAGGCGGCGGTGGATCTGGATGTCGTCGTGATTGTCCCAGGGTTGCCCGTTGCCGAAGTAAACCTGCACCATGCGGACGCCGCGCTCGGAGAGGCGCCGCGCCATGAGACAGCCGCGGCCGAAGTCGGTGTTGCCGTAACGCTCGCGTGTCTTCTCGCTTTCCTTCGTGATGTCGAAGACCTCGGGCGCCTCGGCTTGCATCCGGTAGGCGATCTCCATCGATTCGATCGTCGACTCGAACTGCGGATCGGCGCCGTCCCGCGACATCTGCGTCCTGTTCAGCTTGGCGAGCAGATCCAGTTGGCGCCGCTGGCCGGCCGCGGTGCGGTTCGCGCTGCGGATGTACGGAAGCAGCTTTTCGATCTTGGTTTCGTTGTTCGGAATGTACGTGCCCTGGTAAACGGCAGGCAGGAACGTGGAGCTCCACAACTCGGGTCCGATCACTGGCAGTCCGGGACACAGCACCACGTAGCCTGGCAGATTCTGATTCTCCGTGCCGAGGCCGTAGGTGAGCCAGGCGCCCATCGACGGCCGTCCCGGGAGCCTCTCGCCGCAGTTCAGCATGAACAGCGACGGCTCGTGGTTCGGCCGCTCGGTATACATCGAGCGGATGACACAGACGTCGTCGATCGCCTTGCCGAGCTCGCTGAAGATCTCGCTCACTTCGATTCCGCTCTGGCCGCACCTGCGGAACTCGAACGGCGACTTGAGCAGGGCGCCGGTGCGCCGCTCGGTCTTGAGATTCGGCGTCGGCATCGGCTTGCCGTGAAACCTGGCGAGCGCGGGCTTCGGATCGAAGGTGTCGACCTGCGACGGCCCGCCGTTCAGGAACAGAAAGATGACGCGCTTGGCTTTGGGCGCGAAATGCGGCGCCTTGAGCTCGAGCGGGGATCGCGAACCCGCGCCCAGCAATGCCCTTGCGCCGAGCAATCCAAAGCCGCTGCCGATTGTATTCAGAAGATGCCGCCGGGTGATCATCATGTCAGTTCACAAAAAGAAACTCGTTCGAGCTGAGTAGAGCCTGCGCGTACTCTGTCCACGTGTCCTTAGCGCCTTGCAGAAACTCCAGTCCCGCCTTCAATTCGGCTGGCACGGGCTTGCGCGCGAACAGCAACCGGTAGACCTGCGAAATCCTCTCCGCATCGGTTCCATTGAGCCGCCCGGCAAGCGCCTTGGCCTGCGCCTCCACGAAACTGCTGTTCAGGAAAAAAAGCCGCTGCAGCGGTACGTTTGTCGTCAGCCGTTGCTCGTTGGTTGTGTTGGGATTCGCGAAATCGAACAGCGCCAGCATGCCGTCCAGCTTCTTACGGCTGACGTAGCCGTAAACCGTGCGCCGGCGGTTTTCGTCCGTCATCCGTTTCGCGACGCCGCCTGCCGTGAGGTCGAGCGCGCCTCCGGCCCAGAGCAGGCTGTCGCGGATCGCCTCGGCGTCGAGGCGCCGCCGCGTGTGGCGCCACATGAGCCGGTTGCCGGGATCAGCGGCGAAGTTTTTCTCCGCGCTGCCGGCGCTCAGCGCGTAGGCCCGCGACAGCATGATCTCGCGATGCAGCGCTTTGATCGACCACTCCTTCTCCACCAACGCCGACGCCAGGTAATCGAGCAGTTCCGGATGACTCGGCCGCTCGCCGAGCTGTCCGAAATTGCTGGCGGTGCGCACAATGCCCTGCCCGAAGTGATGCAGCCAGACGCGATTCGCCATTACGCGCGCCGTCAGAGGGTTCGAAGCGCTCGCGATGCCCTCGGCCAGTTCCAGCCGCCCGCTGCCATGCGTGAACGGCTTCTGTGTGTCGCAGAGAATTGCCAGAAACTGCCGCGGCGCTTCCGGCCCAAGGTTTTCGGCGCTGCCGCGGATCTGCACGCGGATATTTCGCGGCGTCTTCGAATCGCGGATCGCGTGCACGAACGCGTACTTTTCCGGCAGCTCTTTCTTGAGCGCTTTTAATCGCGCGCGCATCGCGTCGAGGTGGCTCTTCCACTCCCCGCTCAGAAACCGGTCGATCTTGCCGTCGCCGTACCAATAGACGCCGTTTCTCTCGCCGAACAGGTCACGCCACAAAAAATACTTGTCGCGCTCGAGCGAGACAAGATTCGCGTTGGTGAGATTACGGCGCTCGCGGCTGCCACCGAGCGTGATGTGATTCTTGTCGTCGATCTCCTTCTTTTCCGCGTTCACGCCGAGCGCAAAAGCCTGAAACTGATCGGCGTCCTTCGAGGGTAAGTAGGGATGCTCGCGCTGCGGCCGCTTGAGATACGCCTTCCACTTGTCGAGCGTCTCTTTGTCGAGGCCTTCCTCTGTTCCCTGATCGTTCGCCGCCCGCAGATATTGCGATGTCTTGGCCGCCAGGATCTCGCTCAACTGCGTTGCCTGCGCATCGAGGAACTTCTTGATTGCGGCTTCCTGCTCGTCAACCTCTTTCTTCTTCCTGTCCCAGGCCTCGACCACGTCAACCGCCGCAATCGGTGTCTCGAAATACTCCGTGCTCTGGAACACGCCCTGGAGCGAATAGTAGTCCTGAGTGGGGATCGGGTCGAACTTGTGGTCGTGGCACTGCGCGCAAGCCACGGTAAGGGCGAGAAAGCCGCGCGTGGTTGCGTCGACGCGGTCGTCCTGAAATTCGGGCCGCAAGCCGTAAAATCCTAACCCGGCCTGATACCTTTCTTTCTCGGGCATCAAGTCGCCCGCGATCTGCGCCTTGATGAACCGGTCGTACGGCATATCCGAGTTAAAGGCCTGAATCACCCAATCGCGGTAACGAAACGCTTGGGCAAGCGGCGTCTCGCCGGTCGGATCCAGCTTGTCATCGGAGTATCGCGCGATGTCCAGCCAGTAGCGGCCCCAGCGCTCCCCATACTGGGGCGATGCGAGCAGCCGGTCCACAACTTTCGCGAATGCATCGGGCGAGCGGTCGCGCTCGAACGCCTCCACCTCTTCCGCGGCCGCAGGCAGTCCCGTCAGATCGTAATACGCGCGGCGAATCAGAGTGCGCCGGTCTGCGTCCCGAACCGGCTTGAGGCCGCGCTTCTCGATCGCCGCCAGGACGAAGCGGTCGATCGCGCCGCGCGCCCACGTGCGGTCCTTCACCTCGGGCGGTGCGGCCTTGCGCACCGGTTGGAACGACCAGAAAGCGCGCTGCTCGGGCGTAATCCTGTACTCACCCGCCGCCGGCTTTGCACCTGCACTCTCGGGCCAGACCGCCCCATCGCGAATCCATGTTTTGAGATCCGAGATCTCGGTCTCCGACAGGCGCCCCTGCGGCGGCATCTTGAGCCGCTCGTGCGAGTGGGTTACCGCTTGAATCATGAGGCTGCGCGCGGGATCGCCGGGCATGATCGCCGCGCCCGAGTTGCCGCCTTTGAGCAGGCTTGCGCGTCCGCTCATCTCGAGGCCGCCCATGCGCGACGCCGTGTGGCACGCGAAGCAGTTTTTTGCCAGAAGCGGTCTGACGCGCGTTTCGAAAAACTCGCGCGGCTCATCGGCCGCCACGCCGGCGAACTGCCACAACGTCATTACCAGAATCGCGCGCCGCATCAGCTTTTAGCCTCTACTCTCCCGGTTTTTCGCTTGCTCCATCGCGATCTGGTTGATGTGCGACAAGGCCTTCGCGCCCGACGCGCCCTCGATCGCCCGCAGGGCGATCTCCTGCACCTGCTGCTTGGCTTCGCTCAACTGCCGCTCCAGCGCCTCCATCTGCGCAGACTGCCGCTTCAGCGTCTCCTCAAGCGTGGTCGCGCGCAACTCGGCGACGCGCTTGTCCGCTTCGGCGTCCTTCTTCGAAATGAGAAGCTGCTGCTCGAAACTCGCCTGGGCTGCCTTCGACGCCTTCGCCACCGCCTCGTCCACTTCCTTCTGCAATCGCGCCGGGAATCCGGCCGACTCCTTCTGAAGCCTCGCCAATTCCTCTTCCCGCGCCTTCAACTCCGATTCGCGCCGGTGCCACTCTTTCTCGAGGCCCTCCTGCTTTTCCTTGTTTCGCTTTTCCTGGAGCCGCAGATCTTCTTCATACTTGTCCTGCGCCTTCTTGCGTTCCTGGGTCTTCTTGTACTCGAAATCGTCGACTTCGCGCTGACGGACTTTTTTCTGGAGCTCTTCCTGCTCTTTGCGCTCCCGTTCGGCCGACTTGGACTCCTCATCCCATGCCGTCCGCTGCGCCGCGATTTCGGTTTCGAGCTCCTGCCTCTGTCGCGAGTAGTCCTGCACGAGCTGATCGAGCGCCGTGGCCGCTACATCAATCTTGTGCAGCCGATCGAGCTCCTTCTGCTCGAGCGCCACGGCCTCTCGCACCGCGGCCAGCCGATCGACTTCCTGGACAAGCTGCTCGGAAACGCTGGACAGCGCTTTTGAGACCTCCAGGCCGAGGCCGGAAATCTTCTGCACGACCGCTTCAACCGTGATCCCATCCACTGCCGCGCGCGCCTCGCCGTCCCTGCTGGCGCGCACCGCTTCGAGTTTCGGATCTGCCATCAGGCGCTCTTCGCTCACCTGTTTTTGAATCTGCTCGAACTCCGTCTCGATCTCAGGTTTCGAGCGCCTTACTCGGGGCGTTGGCTTGGCTGTTTTGGGCATTGCGACTACAAGGTTATCGCGCGGACAGAAACTCGGCAAGCCGCTCCATGGCCGGCTCGAGCACCTCGCCGCCGGCGGCGTAGCAGATCCGTACCGAACCTTCGCCTCCGGCGCCAAATGCGACTCCAGGCGCGAGCCCCACCCGTTTTTCGAGCAGCAGGCGGCGGCAGAAATCGAACGAGTCGTCGAGCCCGGTGATTTTGGGGAACAGATAAAACGCGCCGTCCGGCTCGGGGGTTGTGACGCCAGGCATGGCGCGCAGGGCGGCCAGGCAGAAGTCGCGATTCGATTTGAGCTGCCGTACCATTCGTCCCAGCTCTTCCTCGCCCTCTGCGAGGGCGATTTCAGCAGCCTTTTGCGCAAAGCTCGGCGCGTGCGAGGTGATGAATTCGTTGAGCTGCGTGGCCTTCGCGGCGAGATCGCGCCGTGCCACAAGCCATCCGACGCGCCAGCCCGTCATGCAGTAGCTCTTCGAGAAGGAATGCACCACTGCAACCGGGTCGTCTCTGGTCGCGAGCCGCAGAATGGATGGAACCGGCTCGCCGAGCGCCGGCCCGGAATAGTAGAGCCGGTCATACACTTCGTCGGCGATCAGCCACAGCCCGTGGCCCCGCGCGAAATCCAGCAGGCGGCGCTGGTCGTCCAGTGTCGCCACCCATCCCAGCGGATTCGACGGCGACGTGTACAGCAGCATCCGCGTACGCCCGGTGACAGCCCGTTCAAGCGCATCGAAGTCGATCGCATACCGCGCCCCGCACAGGGGATGCGCGATCTGCCGGACTACGCCGCCCGCCATCGCCGCAATTGACGATCCGTTCGGCCACACCGGCGAAAGCACCAGCGCCTCGTCGCCCGGATCGAGCAGGCACCGGATCGCGACCTGCAGGGCTTGCACGCCCGAGGTTGTGATCACGACCTCCGCCATCGGGTCGAGCTCCACCTTGTGGAACCTTGCATAGTGCCGGGCGACGGCGCGCCGCAGCGAGGGCAGCCCCGCGTTCTCGGTGTAGAAGGTGTAGCCGTCTTCGAGCGCCCGCACAGCGGCGCGCTTGATGAACTCCGGTGTCGGCAGATTTGATTCGCCGAAGTAGAGGCGGAGCACGCCATCCATCGACATCGCGACTTCAGCCAGCTCGCGGATCCGCGAGTGCGGCACGGCGAGTACGGAGGAGGCGAGCGGAGGGCTCACAGACGCCATTGTAGTCGTGGCGCAGGCGCCCCTGCCTGGCGTCCCTCCGCCTAGAAGCTGTACTTCAGCGCGAACTGCAGGTTGCGCATATTGGTGCGCGTGCCGGTGATGCGGCCGAAGTTGGCGCCCGCGGCGATGTTGCGGTTCGGATCGCCCCAGTTCGGATGATTCGGGAAGTTGAAGGCCTCGAATCGGAACTGAAGCTTGTGACGCTCGGTGATCGTGAAATCCTTCAGGAGGGAAAAGTCCCACCCGATAATGCCGGGCAGGTCGATCGTGTTGCGGCCGACATTGCCGTGCGTGCCGGCCAGGTTGAACACGAAGGCGGTGGTGTCGAAGAACCGCTGCGGATCCTGCTGGCCGCGCGGCAGCGCCGCATTGACGCCCGTCGAATTTGGACGATCGAAAATGGCGCCGGTGTTCGACGTGTCGAGGCCGTTGGTGACGATGCCGGGGAACCCGGTTTGCAGGGTGAGGATCGACCCCACTTGCCATCCGCCGGCGAACGTGTTGAGGATCCCGTTCTCAATCGAATACTTCCGGCCTTTTCCGAACGGCAAGTCCCACAGCGCGCTGGTGACGTAGCGATGGAGGACGTCGTGGCTGGAACGCGCCTTCTCGCAGGAACGGCAGTAGCTGTTCTGCGGGAACAGAGTGTCCGCGCCCTGCGTACGGATCGCAGTCGAAGTGTCGATCGACTTGGCCCACGTGTAGCTCATCAGGTACGTGAGCCCGTTGGAGTAGCGCTTGGTAAGCTTCGTGCCGAGCGAATTGTAAGATCCGTTGCCACCGTTGTCCACCAATTGAATGCGGCCGAAGTTCGGGAACGGCGAGCGCTGCGGAATGGTGAGGCCGGCGAGCGGATCGTTCTCGCAGCCGGGACGCGCGTTGCGGCTCGGGCAGGCGGGAATCGCCTCGTTCACGGCGCGCAGCGATTCGAGATGATGGCTGATGCTGCCAAGATAGCCCGCCTCTAATACGGTATTCATGGGCAGCTCGCGCTGGACATTGAACATGTACTGCATCACATACGGCGTGCGCCGGTCGTAGGGATTCGCGAAGGTGTAGGGAGTGGGCACTTGCGCGACTCCGCCGGTCAGCGAGGCCAGCGAGTTGTCCCAGTTCAGATTCGGCGTCTGGGTGTTCGAGTTAAACCGCAATCGGCCGGCCAGATTCCGGGCCATGTCGAATCGCGGATTGCCCGAGTCCTGTGAGTAGAAGACGCCGCCGCCCGTGCGGATGACCCACTTCGATGACGGAGACCACGTCAGGCCGAGGCGCGGCGCGAAGTCGTTCTTATCGGTGCCAACCAGCTTGTCGCCGAGCGTACCGTCCTGGCGGACCTCGATGTTCGGCCAACGAATCGCAATGCCTGCATACGGATCTTGGGACGCCGGCCCCTGCCGCATGAAAAACGGATAGATGCTGCGATCGGCGACGCTGGCGGCGCGTACATCCTGCCGGACGATGCCGTTGAAGAGCCGCCCGGTTTGGTCTTCCCAGGGCGGAGTGAGCTCATAGCGCAGCCCGGCGTTGATGGTGAGATTCTGCGTGATCTTCCAGGTGTCGTCAAAATACAGCGCGATGCTCGTGGCGCGGAACCTTGCGTTCGCGATCGAAACCGCGGCTTCGGACTGGAAGGTTTCGCCCAACAGAAAATCGGCGAAGGGATCGCCGGTCACCACGCCCGTCATCGCGAGGTTCTGCGTCGCGTTCCGGTTGAAGGTGAACTGGCCGCGCGCGAACTGGTTGCCGATCTGGTTGTAGCCGTCCCGGCGAAACTCGCCGCCGAACTTGAAGGTGTGCTTACCGTGGATGACGGAGGTGTTGTTCAGGAACTGAAGCGACGAGTTGTTATTCTCGTACGGACCTTCGGAATCGTTGCCGAAGCCGCTATAGACGCCCGACAACGAAACGCTCGGAATACCCCACTGCACGGGAGGGCCGCTGCTCAGGCCGGTGATTTTGAGATCGCCGACAACGTCGCGAGTGAAGGCGAGCTCGGGCCCGGTGGTGTTGTAGAACTGCGTGTAGCCGAAACGGGTTTCGGTGACGACATTGGACCGCAACACTCGGGTGTTGGACGCCATGTACTGATTGAATACGGTGATGATCTTGGTGCCGTTGAGATTCAGCGCCTCGTTGGTCTGGTTCTCATCGCCCCAGCTATAGCGGCCGGACCATTGCGAATTTGACGACTCGACGAAATCGCCGCGCGTGATGAACTGATCGCGGTCGATGGGCCGGCCTTGTCCCTGAACAAAGTTCTGAGTGGCGGCGCCCAGGTTGGGCGCACGATAGAAGGCGAGCAGCTTCTGAGAAATCGGATGGATTCGCGCCGCGGGGATGACGTTACCCGGAAACATCTGCGCCGTGATCGTGCCGCCCTGATTCACGCGAGTGCGCGGATCGAAGATTCCGCGCGTGCCCTGCGGCAGCTCGCTGAAATTGCCGGACTGCGCCGCGGGCGAGGGTACGGTCGAAACCGCCTGGACCTTCCGGCGCTGGCGGAACCACTCGTAGTTCGCCATGAAGAAGAACCGGTTCGTTCCGTTGTAGAGCTTGGGAATCGTGATTGGGCCGCTCATGGTAAAGCCGAACTGATTCCACTTGAACGGATCCTTGGGCGGGCGCGCGGTGGTGAACGCGTAGTTCCTGGCGTCGAGCTTGTCGTTGCGCAGAAAGTAGAACGCGGTCCCGTGATATTGGTTGCCGCCCGGCTTGGTGGAGACGTTGATCTGGGTCGAGTTGCGGCCGAATTCCGCCGGATAAACGCCGGTCTGCACTTTGAATTCCTGGAGCGCGTCTACCGACGGCAGCACGACGAAGGTGTTGAAGTTCGGATCGGTGTTCTCGACGCCGTCGAGCGTGAAGTGGTTGTACTGGGCGCGCTGGCCGGCGACCGAGATGCTCTGATCGGCGCGGATGCCTCCCTGGCGCGACCCGGCTTGCCCGGCGGATGGGAAGCCGAAGCTGACGTTCGGCGCCAAAGAGACGAGCTGGAGATAGTTGCGGCCGTTCAACGGCAGATCGACGATGCGCTTGTTCTCGATCACGGTGCCGACGGTCGCGTTCTCGCTCGACAGCAGCGCAGCCTGCGCGGAAACCTCTACGGACTCGGTGACCTGGCCGACGCTCATCTCGAAATCGATGCGCGCGTTTTGCTGCACCTGGATTTCGACAGCGTTGCGAGTGACCGCCTTGAAGCCCGGCTTCTCGACGCGCAGGTTGTAAATTCCGGGGACCAGCGCCGGAAACGCGTAGATGCCCGAGTCGTTGGACGTCGCCTCGCGGGTCGCGTTGTTGGCGACGTTGGTGATGACAATTCGAGCTCCTGCAACCACGGCGCCGCTTTGATCGCGGACCTCGCCGGAGATTTCTCCAAAAGTTTGTGCGGACGCCGGAATCGCGAGTGCGACCGCAAGACAGAGCAACAGACGTAGTGCACGCATCGGGGCAACCCCTCTTTCAGAATTAACTAACCTTCCGCGACAAGGCGGATTTTGGTTTTGCGGCCAGTATACTACACGGCGAGATACAGCGCCAAGTGTAAGAACTAAATAGTATTAACAATTAGCGTTAACTG
>JBOGMR010000629.1:0-4725 GCA_050746825.1 Bryobacteraceae bacterium
CTTTTGACCGCCCCAGCGGCGACCGGATCGTTAAACGCAAACACGCCATCGGGCATTGGATTCAGACGTAACAAGCGGCGCATCGAGTCGTAACCTGCGGAATCGGTCGCCCCCGCGTCGACGATGAACTCCGGCTGTGCGGCCAGCCCGCGCTGCGTCAACGCAGCCTCACGGCCCCGCAGGCGGCCGAGCCCAGGCGAGACATTCGGTCCGCGAAGATGCGCGACGCGGCGGCAGCCTTGCGCAAGGAGGTGGCCGGCCGCCATTTCTCCGGCCGCCTGATCATCCACGCCAACATAGCTGACGCCGAGATCGCGGGCGATGTCTTTCATCCGCACTCGATCCGGCCGCAGCACAAGGATTGTTCAGACCGCGTCAGAGACGCTTGCAAAATTGAAATCGATGGCGACCAGCGGCGGCGCAATCATCGATGCCCCTTCGCCGCCTTGAACTCGCGACGCCCTGCCCAACTTCGTCGTATTCTGCAGGAGCCGCACCGGGCTCTCGTTGAACCGGAAATTGACGACCGCTGTCGTGACCTTGCCCTTCTCGATCAGGAAGAGGCCGTCGCGCGTCAGCCCGGTGAACTGCACGGTCTGCGGATTCAGCGAACGGATATACCAGAAGCGCGTCACCAGCAGTCCTCGATCGACCGGCGCGATCAGATCGTCAAGCGAGCTGTCGCCACCCTCGAGCACGAAATCGCCCGGGAACGGCGACGGTTCCTTCTTGGATCGCTCGGCCCAGTAGCGGTCGTAGAACAGGTTCCTGACGACGCCGTTCTCGATCCACGTCATCTTGCGCGCCGGGACGCCTCCGCCACCGCCTCCTCCGAAGCCGCCGCCGCCTCCCCCGCCGCCGCCGAATCCGCCACCCCACGGCGTGCCGGGCAGTCGCGCGTCAAACGGGTCGGTGCGAAGCGTGATGATCTCCGGAAACATCTTCTCGCCGAGCCTGGTGCCGCCGCCTCGCTTGCTGAGAAAAGTGCGGCCCTCATCGGCCCCGCGCGCCGCGAACGAGAAAGCGAGGAGCCGCACCAGGTCGCCGGTCGCCGTGCCCTCCAGCACAACAGTGTATTTTCCGGGCTCGAGCCGCTGCGGTTTCTGCCACGCCAGGCATTTGCCCGACGCGCGCTCAGCGAGTGACGCGCCGTTGATCTGCGCAAGGTGGAGCGACTGCTGCGAGTCCCAACCGGAGCTCGATCCGTCAGGCTTGCGAATCGTCGCGCTCATCCTTGCATCGGCCCCGCGGTGATAGCCGAACAGGCCTTTCTTGTTGCCGATCGCCGATACGTTCGCGACGCGCCGGATCAAGCCGGCCGCGACCAGCTTTTTCCCGGAGGCCGTATCGATGACCGCGCGCACGTGCGGCACCATCGATATGGTGCGAGCCGAAGCAGTGTCCAGGTCAAACTTGTCGAGCTTCGGATATTCTTGCGGTCCGAGTGGCGCGACATGCTCCGGATTCGCCGGCGTGATCGCCGCGATCTCTTCGGACCGGGCCACCGTCGCCTTCAGCTCGGCATCGTCGACGCTGGTTACATTGGCGGAGCCTGTCTTTCCGTCCCGCGTGGACCGAATCGTGATCGTCCGCTCGAGCGCGATTCCCGACGTCGTGATGCTGTTGTTGGCGAATCGGATGTACGCCTCCTCAGGTTCCCGCACCGACACCTCGCACTCGGGAAACTTCGAGTACGACAGAATCTTTTCGATTGTGCTCTGCGCTTGCTCCCGCGTCAGCATAGATGTCTCCTCAGTCCGTTTCGAGTACGTTGATCTGCCGGAAGCGCGCCGGAGAGCAGCCGTGGCTCATCGAATTGGACTGCGGCGGTTCGCCCTTGCCGTCGCCGTTGAGTCCGTATTGCTGCCAGTAACTTCTCCCGGCGATGCCGTCGCACGCCTGCCAGAAATCGGTCGTGCGCGATTGATACGCGACGCGCGACAGCATCCCGCGCTTCTTGCCGGCCTTGATTTCCCAGAACGCATCGCCGCCGAACTGGAAATTGTAACGCTGCTGGTCGATCGAGAAGCTGCCCGTGCCGTCGATCAGGATGCCGTCGTCGACGCCCGAGATGAGGTCGTCCAGCGTGGTGTCGGGCTTGCCCGCCTCGAGCCACACATTCGGCATGCGCTGGAACGGCACGCTCGACCACGAATCCGCGAAGCAGCATCCGCGCGATTCCTTTTCTTTCACCAAATGCGCCTGATCGCGAATCGTCTGGTAGTGCTTGAAGATTCCTTTATCGATGATCGTGAACTTGGTCGTCTTGACCCCGTCGTCGTCGTAAGCGATAGTCGACAGGCCGCGTTCGGTGGTGCGGTCGCCGTAAATCGTGACGTGCCCGCTTCCGACGCGTTCCTTTCCCATCTTGTCGAGGGTCAGGAAGCTGGTGCCGGCGTAGTTGGCTTCGTAGCCGAGCGCGCGGTCGAGTTCGGTCGGATGCCCGATGCTCTCGTGGATCGTCAGGCAAAGATGACTCGGCAGCAGCACCAGATCCTTCTTTCCCGCTTTCACCGAAGGGGCGGCCAGACGCTCCAACACTTCTTCGCGAACGCGCTGCGCATTTTCCGTCAGGTTGAGCTGGCCGGCATACTCCCAGCCGATTTGGAGAGTCTGCGGTGAGTATTGCCGGTTGCGAAACAATCCCTGCTTGAGATCGCGTGCGCCCGCCGAAAGGTTAATGCCCATGTGGATGACGAGCTGCTGAATGGATGAGCCCTCAGTGGAAGCGAAATACTTGTCCTGCGAGGAGCAGAACATGAAGGCTGTCCCTGTGAAGACGCGCTTTTCTTTCTTCACTTCAGCCACGGCGGCGCGCAGCATCTCGATCTTTTCGCCGATAGGGACATCGAAAGGGTTGCGCTCGTATGGCGTACTCCAGCGGTCACGGTAGCTCTTGACCGGAGCAAGGATGACTGGTTTACCGCGTGCGGCGGCGTTGCCGCGTGCGACTTCGACGGCCTCGGCGGTGACGCGCGCGATCTCCTCCGGGGTCACCAGCGGCGATGCCGAGAAGCCCCAGGCGCCGTCCGCAATCACCCGAACGCCGACGCCAAAGCTACCGGTATCGGAAGCGGATGGAACCTCGAGCGTCTTTCCCGTGCCCGGCTCCGGCGTGGCCCGATACGACAGAGCCTGGTTGCGATAGCGGTTGATCCGGATGTCGCAGTACGTCGCCTTGCGCTTCTTCGCTTCACGCAGCGCGACGGCGCCGAGCTTCTCGAGCGCCGCCTCGGGTGTCTTCGAGGTCCCCGGAGCGCCGTAAAGAGCCGCGGCGGCTGCCGCTGAAGAACCCAGAAACTCGCGTCTTGTCACCATGTCACCCTCCCTGCTCGGGCGGAGCCTGAAACGCCGGAGTCTTCCCGCCAAGAAAAGTTCCCAGGTCCGCCGCCTCGAAACGCAGTCCCACGTAGAACGTGCCGAACAGCGCGTAGAGCGCGCTCGCCTCGTCGAAACGCATTTCGTAAATCAGCCGCTTGAACACAAGCGGGTCGTCGGCAAACAGATCGACGCCCCACTCCCAATCGTCAAAACCGATAGAGCCCGTGATGATCTGCTTCACCTGCCCTGCGTACTTGCGTCCGATCAGCCCGTGCTCGTGCATCATGCGCTGCCTATCGCGGATCCCGACTTCGTACCAGTTCTTGATCTCGCCGCGTTTTTTGTCCATCGGGTAGAAACAAAGATAACGCCGCGGTGGAATGCCGGGCCACAATCGCGGCTTCATCGCCTTGCGCTGCTGTGCCAGCACTTCTTCGGTCGCGCGCTCCCATTCGGGGCTTCCCGGAGCGATGCCGCCATCCGACAGCGACGCGTGTAAGCGCACGGTCGATTCGTAGAGGCCGAGCTCGACGACGGACAGATACGACGTCGCCGGCTCCAGGTAATCCGCCAGACCGAGACACGCCAGCCGCAGCTCCACGTCGCTCAACTCGTCGAACGAATCGCGGAAATGCACGAGCATCAGGTCGCCCTTGTGTCCAAGCATCGCGAAAGGGGCCGACTGCGCCATGGCGCCCAGCGCGGCGGAAGCTTCGGCGGCAATCTCCTTTTGTTTTCCCTCGGACTGCTGCTTCCATACGTTCCATTTCACACGGAACATCTGATGCAGTACCGACGCCCCTTCGAGCGTCAGCGGAGCCGCGGGCAAGTTGGTTTCTACCGCGGTTTCCACGTGGTTCATAGGGTCTTGTCCTTTGCGTAACAGATGGAGTTGAGCTCGCAGTCGGCGCATTTCGGGTTTCGCGCGATGCAAAGCTTGCGGCCGTGATGGATCACCTGGTGCGAGAACAGGATCCACTTCTCTTTTGGAATGATCTTCATGAGGTCGCGTTCGATCTTGACCGGATCGCGCTCCCTGGTCAAGTCGAGCCGCCGCGAGATGCGCAGCACGTGCGTATCGACCACCACTCCCGACGCGATCCCGTAAGCTGTTCCGAGCACCACGTTCGCGGTCTTGCGTGCGGCGCCGGGAACGGTGCGCAATTCTTCGATCGTGCGCGGCACAGTGCCGCCGAACTCGGTTGTGATCTTGCGCGCGGCGCCGACGATCGACTTCGCCTTGTTGTTGAAAAACCCGGTCGAACGGATGTCCTGCGCCAGCACTTCCGGCTTGACCGCGGCGAAATCGTCCACGGTCGGATACTTCGCGAACAACCCCGGTGTGACTTCGTTGACCCGCCTATCGGTGCACTGAGCCGACAGGATCGTTGCGACCAGCAGCTC
>JBOGMR010000630.1:0-9230 GCA_050746825.1 Bryobacteraceae bacterium
AGCCCGATTTGTATGACGCCGGCGGAGCGCGCCCGATCGATCACGTGAGCGATGTTTTCGAAATCCAGATCGCGATGGCCGCGCACAAACAGGACTTGTCGCGCTCTCGCGGCAAAGATCTGGCGAAGCCGCTGCTCCAGTTCCTCCGGACGGATCGGCTGCTGATTGATAGACAACGACCGGTCTTTTTCGACCGCGACGACGATATCGAGTGATGGCGCCGGATTGCCGGACTCGGCGGACTGTGGGATGCCGGCCGGCAGCCCGACCGAGTTGACGGGAGTAATCACCATGAAAATGATGATCAGCACCAGCAGAACGTCGATCATCGGGGTGACATTGATATCTGCGCTTACGCGGCCACGGCCAGCGAGCGACATCGCCATCGCAATTTCCTCTCTGTCCTTTGGACACCCTCGCGCGACGGAAGTTCCCGCGGCGCGGCGCGCGGCTTGCTCCTTGAGCGGAGGTTTGCCAGGCGCCGGGACGAGTGTCGTTGTTGCAGACACGAGTGTCAACGCCACGTTATATTGAACCGTGGTGTTAGCGGCGCAATGACGGACCGGCTTTACTACACCGACTCTTACCTGCGCGAGTTCGACGCGCGCGTGGTGGACCGCTCCGCCGATGGGCGCCGGGTATACCTCGACCGCACTGCTTTCTACCCGGCCTCCGGCGGGCAGCCGTTCGACCAAGGCGTCATGGGGGATGTCGAGGTTGTGGAGGTGATCGATGAAGGCAATTCGATCGCGCACGTGATGTCGGCGCCCCTGACGGCGGAAGCCTGTCATTGCCGGCTCGATTGGGCGCGCCGCTTCGACCACATGCAGCAGCACAGCGGGCAGCACCTGCTGTCGGCGGTCTTTGTCGAGCTGTTTGGTTTTCAGACCGTCAGTTTTCACCTCGGCCAGGAAGCCTCAACCATCGATCTGGAGACGGCCGGGGTTTCCGCCGGACAGGTCTCGGCCGTGGAAACACGAGCGAACGAAGTTGTTTTTGAGAACCGGCCGGTGGCGGTGTCGTTTGCGGACAACTCTTCGGATCTGGATCTGCGCAAAGAGCCGGAGCGCGAAGGCACCCTGCGCATCATCGCCATCGAGGGCATCGACCGGAGCGCGTGCGGCGGCACCCACGTGCGCGCGACGGGAGAGATCGGACCGATCGTTCTCCGGAAGCTGGAGCGCATACGAAGCACCGTACGGGTGGAATTCCTGTGTGGCATGCGAACCGTGCACCGCGCGCGCCGCGACTTTGAGGGCCTTTCCCTTGTCGCGCAACTCTTTTCCAGTGCGCTTGAGGACGCGCCCGAGCTGGTTCGAGCGCAGATGGAATCCCTGCGCGCCGCCGACAAGCTGCGGAAAAAACTGGAATCGGATCTCGCGGTCTTTCAAGGACGAGCGCTTTACGAATCAACCGCGCCCGGCGCAGACGGCCTCCGTCGCGTTGTCGAGCGGTCGGTCGAGGGCTCGCTGGAGAGTATTCGTGCACTGGCGCAGGTGTTTTGCAACGGCTCAAGAGCCGTATTCCTCGGCGTGGTTGAAAATCCACCCTCGTTACTGCTGGCGAGTTCGGCGGACTCCAGCATCGATTCGGGCAAGCTGTTGAAGACCGCAGTGACCGCGCACGGAGGCCGGGGTGGCGGAGCGCCCCGCCTCGCCCAGGGCAGCGTGCCGTCGCGCGATGCGCTGGAGGCGGCAATCCGGGAGATTCTGAGCTAGTACGTGGCGCGGGCGCTTGCAGGGGGGCGGCCAATTGGCCGGAGCCGGGCAGTTCGCAGACCTGCCTCACACGATACAATGACCGATCGAGGTGCAGATGCCTGAGGCAACGATTCGTCCCAGTTTGAAGCTGGTGAAGGCCGGGTACGTTGCGGTTCTTCTGGTGATTGGGGCGGCGTTCTACTGCTGGAACCTGACGCCGCAGGAGAACTGGTGGCCCCCAGCCCTCACGGCGCTGCTCCTGCTATGGCCGGCGTCGAAACACCTCGTGCGGCGAACCACCACCATCACAATGCAGGGCGATAAGCTGCGGTATGAGACAGGTATCCTTTCGAAAACGACGCGCACGATTCAACTGTCCAAAGTGCAGGACGTTCGAGTGGATCGCTCGCTGATGCAGCGCATTCTCGGACTCGGGAATCTGACGATTGAGACTGCCGGTGAGTCAAGCCGCCTCACTATCGAGAACATCGACGATCCACAAACCGGCGCCGACATGATCATGGAGAAGGCCGGGAAAGGGAGCGATCGCAGCGTTTGAGTCAGCAACTGAAAGGAAGAGTCGCGTTGGTCACCGGCGCGAGCAAAGGCCTCGGCAAGGCGATTGCCGTCGCGCTAGCCGAGGCAGGAGCCCGAATCGCGCTGGTTGCGCGCAATCGTGAGTCGCTCGAGAGCGTCGCGAGTGAACTGCGCGCCAATGGCTTCGAGGCGGCGGTGTTCACCGCGGACGTCGCGCGCGAAGACCAGGTGCTGGCGCTCGAAAAACAAGTAGCG
Organism: Bryobacteraceae bacterium; assembly: GCA_050746825.1. Lineage (GTDB taxonomy): Bacteria > Acidobacteriota > Terriglobia > Bryobacterales > Bryobacteraceae > JBOGMR01. Next base: position 2,493 of record JBOGMR010000630.1, read on the forward strand.
GCCGAACTGGGCGGCGTGAGCATCCTGGTCAACAACGCCGGCATGAACATCCGCAAGCCTTTGACCGATTTCACCCTCGAGGAATGGAATCGCGTCCTCGACACCAATCTCACCAGCGTGTTCCTCATGTGCAGGTCGTTCGTCCCGCAGATGAAGGGCAAAGGCTACGGCCGCATCCTGAACATGACGTCAACGATGAGCTGGGTTTCGCTGCCCGGCCGCTCGGCATATTCGTCGAGCAAGAGCGCGTTGCTGGGCCTGACGCGTGCGCTCGCGCTCGAACTCGCGCCGGAGGGCATCACCGTCAACGGCATCAGCCCGGGACCCTTCGCCACCGAGATGAACACGGCGCTCATCCAAGACCCGGAGCTCAGCCGGCAGTTCATGTCGAGGACTCCGCTGGGACGATGGGGGCGCGTCGAAGAAGTCGGGCGGCTGGCGCTCTACTTGTGCTCGGAAGACGCGGGCTTCATCACCGGCACCGATGTTCTCATTGACGGGGGCTGGTGCGCGCAGTAGGCTTCGACGCAGCAAACCAATCGCGGATCGCGCCCGCGATTCGCTCGGAGGCGCGGCCGTCGCCATAGGGATTATGCACCCGCGCCATGCGCCGGTAGTCCTCGTCGTTGTCCAGCAGCCGCGACGCTTCGCCCACGATGAGCTCCTCGTCGGTGCCGACCAGGATCACGGCTCCCGCCTTCACCGCCTCAGGACGCTCCGTCTTTTCCCGCATCACCAATATGGGCTTACCGAGCGACGGGCCCTCTTCCTGAATACCGCCTGAATCCGTCAGCAACAGCCACGACCGGCGCATCAGGTCGACGAAAGGCACATAGTCGAGCGGATCGATGAGCAGCACGTTGGCGCGTCCGGAGAGCCGGCGCGTGACCGGGTCGAGCACATTCGGATTGCGATGAACCGGATACACGATTTGCACGTCATCGCGCTCTGCGATCCGTGCGATCGCGCTGCAGATCCGGTCAAAGCCCTCGCCGAAGCTCTCGCGTCGATGCGCCGTCACCACGATCAGCTTTTTCGACCGATCGAGGCCATCGAGCGCGGGCGGTGTGAGTTCTCCACGCACGAGCCGGTCGCGAACATACAGCACCGCGTCGATGCCCGAGTTCCCGGTGACCGTGATGCTTTCCCTGGCCACACCCTCCGCGACCAAGTTTTGCGCAGCCCACTCGGTAGCCGCGAAGTGGAGCGCAGTGACGCGCCCGGTGAGGACGCGGTTCATCTCTTCTGGGAAAGGCTGGCCGAGATCGCCGGTGCGAAGCCCGGCTTCCACGTGGCCTACCGGCACTCTCGCATAAAATCCGGCAAGAGCACCGCACAGCGTGGTGGTGGTGTCGCCCTGGACGAGCACGAGGTCGGGCCGCTCGTCCGTCAGAACGGGCTCGAGCGCGGAAATGATCCGTGAAGTCGATTGGAACAGCGTCTGGCCGGGAAGCATCAGGTTCAGGTCGTGGTCCGGCCGGACTGCGAAAGCTTCGAGCACTTGGTCCAGCATGCCTCGATGCTGCGCGGTCACGCAGACCCGCACCTCGAATTCCTCGGGCCGCGACCGCAGATGCAATACGATCGGACAAAGCTTGATGGCCTCCGGCCTGGTGCCGAAAACGAATAGAGTCTTGATCACAAGTGAAGCGACTGTCGCTGAAAGGCTGGGGGATCTGATTCGGAACCGCAGACCCGGCGCCTAGCGGTGCCGGAACGTGATTCTACCTTTGGTGAGATCGTAGGGTGACAGCTCCATCGTGACCTTGTCGCCGGCCAGCACGCGAATGCGATTGCGTCGAAGCCGCCCGGCCAGGTGGGCAAGTACGACGCGGTCGTGCTCCAGTTGGACGCTGAACAGACCGCTGGGGAACTTCTCGAGCACTACACCGGTCACTTCAATATTGTCTTCTTTGCTCATTACACCTTCCTGTTTGGATTCTGTTTTCTCCTATGTGGCGCCCATTTTCTTCCAACTGCTTGGCCGGCGGGCGGTTATTCCAGGCACCCGCCCGCCGGCGTGTTACTCAATCAGGCCACTGCCAAGGTCACGTTTGCCGCCTGGAGTCCCTTGGGACCACGCGTGACCTCGAACTCGACCCTCGCTCCTTCGTCGAGGCTCCTATAGCCATCCGATTGGATGGCGGAGAAGTGAACGAAAACGTCCTCCCCATTTTCTCGTTGAATGAAGCCATAACCTTTGGCTGCGTTAAACCACTTGACAGTGCCTTTTTCTTTCATCGCTAGATCCTCTTCAACTGGTGTTGCGCGTTCGGTGTTGAGCTGCCGCCGCGTCAGAGCCGCAAATTGAAAAGGGGGTCGCGGCAACCACGTGCCGGGCGACCCCCTTCAATGGGTTCCTTCTTGTCAGCGAAAGTCTCAAAACTCAAAACGCCCCTACATTATAACCCAATGTAAGTTTGGGGAAGTGCAAGCCTGGCTGACGGTTGCTGGCCCACCCTTTCACGGCGAGAGAGCACCTCAGGTTTCAAAGTTCCCGGCCTCGCGATACCATAAGATCGCGATGCAGCTTGCCCTCCGGTTTGCGGCTTTGTGTCTTCTCGCACCTTTCGTTGGGTCAACGCAGCCCGCCCCAAACCGTTCGCGGGATATCGCGGAGGGCCGCGCGTTCTTCAACCGTTCCTGCACAATGTGCCACGGCTTGGATGGAGCGGCAGGCGACCGGGGTCCTGCGTTGAGCGGTGGAAGGCGATTCCTGCGCCAGTCTGAACGCGACCTGTTCGACGCCATCCGCAAGGGTATTCCGGGCACGATGATGCCGCCCACCGATCTCGGGGACGCGGAAGTGCATAAGATCGTCGTCTACATTCGCGGTCTGCGGGCAACGGCGTTCGACGCCGCCTTGCCCGGCGACATCCGGGCCGGCGAGCGAATTTTCTGGGATAAGGCGAACTGCGGCGAGTGCCACATGCTGAGAGGCCGCGGCGGCATCATGGGTCCGGATTTGTCAGACATCGGAGGCACGAAGACCGCTGTCACGCTTCGCGACGCGCTCACCCAGCCGGCGCCGCTCGTTCCGCGCGGTTATCGTCCGGCGCAGATCATCACGGCAGACGGCCACAAACTGATTGGCCTGGTGCGCAACGAGAATAATTTTTCCATCTAGCTTCTGGCTGATGACGGGCGGCTCCACCTTCTGCTGCGGCAGGAACTGCGCGACGTGGTGTACGAAGAGCAGTCGCGAATGCCGCGCAACTACGATAAAGCGCTGAACGCGACGGAGCTTCAGGACCTGATCGCGTTCCTGAGCCGTCAGGCGCGGAATCAGGGATCTCGACGATGAACACGCCTCTCCTATTGCTTTCTCTGCTCGCCGCGCCGCTCGCGGCGCAGGTCACCTACGATCACCTGCTCAAGGCGGAACCGCGCAACTGGCTGTCGTACTCCGGCTCCTACACGTCGCAGCGGCACAGCCTCCTCGACCAGATCCACGCGGGTAACGTGCGCAACCTCGTGCCCAAGTGGATGTACCACATCAACGGTGCGAGCCGCCTGGAAAGCGTACCAATTGCCGTCGACGGCGTGATCTACGTCACCCAGCCCAACGAAGTGCATGCGCTCGACGGCCGAACCGGGCGTTTGCTCTGGCAGTACTCGCGCAGACCCGCGCGGGCGCGGGGGCCGAATCGGGGCGTGGCCGTTTACGGGAACAAGGTCTACTTCGGAACGCCCGACGCGTTTTTGGTCGCGCTCGATGCGCGAACTGGAAACTTACTTTGGGAGGCTAAGCTTGCCGAAGCGAGCGACGGATATTGGTCACCGGTCGCGCCCCTTGCGATTCGCGGAAAGATCATCGCGGGAATCGCGCCCGGAGATCACGGGCTCAACGGATTTCTCGACGCCTACGACCCGGAGACCGGCGAGCGGCTGTGGCGTTGGAACGCGATTCCGAAGCCGGGTGAGCCCGGATCGGAGACGTGGGCCGGCGATTCGTGGAAGACCGGCGGCGGCAACACCTGGCTCACCGGCAGTTTCGATCCGCAGCTCAATCTCATCTATTGGGGCATCGGGAATCCTGCACCGGACTTCGACGGAAGCGTGCGTCTTGGCGATAACCTCTACACCGAATCCATGGTGGCGCTCGACGCCGACACCGGGAAGCTGAAGTGGTATTTCCAGTTCACACCGCATGACGTGCATGATTGGGATGCGGTCGAGATTCCTGTGCTCGTCGACGCTCCTTTCCGCGGACAGCCGCGCAAGCTGCTGGTACAGGCGAACCGTAACGGCTTCTATTACGTTCTCGATCGGGTCACGGGGGAGTTTCTGCACGGAACTCCCTTCGTCAAGCTGCTCAACTGGGCGAGCGGGCTGACTCCGAAAGGGCGGCCGATTCGCGTGCCCGGCGTCGAGCCGACGCCGCAGGGAAACAAGGTCTGCCCGGCCACTTCTGGTGCGACTAACTGGATGTCGCCCGCGTACAACCCGCGCACCGGGCTGTTCTATGTGGTCGCCCAGGAGGGCTGCGGGATCAGCACCAAGTCCGCCGACCGCTTTCGCCCCGGCGGCTTCCCGTTTATGGCGACCGGCTACATCGAGAGTCCGCAGGAGCCGTGGCGGATTCACGTGCGTGCGCTCGAATTGACGACCGGGAAGCTCGTGTGGGACTACGAGCAGGTCGGTTCGCGCCGCTACGGCGCCGGGCTGCTCTCGACCGCGGGCGGCCTCATCTTCGCGGGCGACGATCAAGGCATGCTGACGGCGCTCGACGCGGCGTCCGGCAAGCCTCTGTGGCACTTCAACACCGGCCAGCAGATCAGCGCGTCGCCCATTACGTATGAATTCAAGGGAAAGCAATACGTGGCGCTGGCGGCGGGTTCGAATGTCGTGGCGTTCGGGCTGCACGATTGACAGGTGCTGGCGCGTCCCGATCTGTTATCATCAATGTAGATAGTGATAACATGATTCGAACTCAGGTTAGCCTTGATCAACACGAGTACAAATTGGCGAAGGCAGCGGCTCGAGCGCTAGGAATCTCCGTCGCAGAATTTGTCCGGCGCGCGGTTCGAGACGCGCTTCCTCCGCGAGGAGAAGGGAGCTGGATGAAGTTCGCAGGCCTCGTGGAAACCGGCAACCCTCGTTCCAGCCAGTCTGTTGACGAAATCGTTTATGGTCACAAGGACTGATTGTTATGTGGATACGTCTGGCTTCATCGCTTTCCTCGACCGGTCCGACACCTATCATTCGCTGTTCCGTCGCTTATTCTCAGCACCGCCGCCATTAGTCACCTCGTCGCTGGTTGTAGCCGAGGGTCACGGATGGTTTCTCCGTCGTTACGATCAGCCGCGGGCGATCCAGTTCCTGGCATTCATTGACGCCCTTCCGGCCTTGACGATCCGGAGTTTTGACGCCCCCGAGCTGATCAAGGCAGGTCGCATCGTGCGGAAGTTCGCTGATCAGAGCCTCACCTTGGCTGATGCGCACGGGCTTGCCATCATGAAAGAGTTTCGAGTGAGCTGCTGCTGGTCGACGGACCGGCATCTCGGCTTGGATGGGGTCCCGCTGGTCATTTGAAACTGCATGCGGGCCGGGCGTTTCACTGTAAAGTGAAATCAACCGCTCATCGAATCACAAAAGCCACTCACCGCGCGAAATCGGCCATCCTTTCGGAAACGATAGCAGTGTGGATCCCGGCTCCTTAATCTGGAGCCATGAGATGCCCCACGTTGAAGGTTTCGTTGATCGTAGCGTCGCTGCTCGCTGCACAATCCCTTGCTGCCGGGCAGAATTTGGACATGTGGGTTGCTCCGGACCAACTGCCGCCAGTACTCGCGCCGTACCTGCTGAAAGACCGTCGTGCAGAGATAGCACTGACGAACGGCTCCCGCCTCGCCGGAGAGATCATCCGCGTTCAGCCGCGTGTTTTAACTCTGCGCTCCAGTCAACGTGGCCAACCTCGGCAATCGGAGATTGACTACGACCGGATCTCGGCTATCCAGCTCCGCAGTCAACCCAGTGAAGCGTGGGCTTCAGTCGGTCGAACGATCGGCGTTGCGGGAACCTTGACGCTCGGCACGGAAGTCGCTTTCCGGACCCGTAGTCCGCGCGCAGCTCTCTACGGTCTCTTCTGGGGTCCGGCGGTGGGACGCGTTGCGGGCGAAGCGGCCGCGCGCCGCCATCGCAAGCGTGTGGTTATTCACATTCAGGACCCGTAGCGATAGACTCAATGGAAAGGCTCTCGCCCGACGATGACGTGGCTCACGCTGATTCAACCGGTGGCCTACGCGTTCGGCTTCTTCGCCTTCGGCGCGCTGTTCGCGCTGGCAGTGAAGGAATCGTTTCGGCGCGTCCCCACAGAGCGCGATCGCGTGTATGTGGCCGTCTTTTTTGCATCGTCCGCTTGGTTCGCGCTGAACCTGATACGGACGCTGCGCGCTTCGCCGCCCGATTTCATCTTGCTGCTTGCTCCCGGTTTCTTTTTCCCGCCTTTGCTCATGCACCTGTTTGCGCTCGATCGCGACGATTCCGGCATCGGCCCGAATTCGAAGCGCTGGTTGTACGCGGGCTACGCAGTCTCGGGCGTGCTCGCAGCCTTCACGTTGTGTGTGCGATTCGGTTGGATCGAACTTCCCCGGCCCGAAGTTGCGCTCGGCTCCGCGCTCGTAGGATTCATCGGTGTGGCCAGCGGATTCTGCCTCGCCGCCGTCGGACGCGGCGGACTCCGTGTCTGGAACGTAGCGCTGTTTATGGCTGTGATCGCGCTGGTCATCGCAGGCA
>JBOGMR010000631.1:0-2668 GCA_050746825.1 Bryobacteraceae bacterium
GTCCACGGCCCGTCCGCGGGACTCGATCTGCTGAATGCGCTTGACGCCGATGGACGGCTGGCCGGCCATCATCGCCTTGACGCCGTTCGCGCCCACCTGCTGGAGCTGGCCGGAGACCACCAGGCCGCCATTACCCACTACCAGGCTGCCGCTGGGCGGACGGCGAGCCTGCCGGAACAGAATTACCTCGTGACTCAAGCCGCGCGGCTGAGGGAGAGCACAACCAACCCGGCGCCGGATGATTCCAAGTGCTGATCCAATAAGTGGACCCTTACACCTGCGTCCCCGATTTGAGCTGGACCGAGTTTCAGCATGTGTACGGGTTGCGGCAGTCAGGTTTTCGCGCCAACGCCTGGCGACGCCAGGATCAGAATCGCTCTGGCTCCGCGAATCCGATCCATCTTCGATGCGTATTCGTGGAGCGGCAGAGGTGCTTGTCCCCGCGCCATTGACAGACCTGCCAGGCGCCGGTCTCGGTCTCGAAGATGATCTCGCCGCCTTTTGCGTCGAGCATGACGTAGAGCGAAATCTGGTCCCCGCGAACATGAGCCATCTTCTGCCGCCACCAGATCGACGACACAGAGTGCGAAAAGGCTGCGATTTCTTCTGCAGAGAACAGATCCTTCAGCTCATTGGCCCGGATCGTCTTGCCATCCGGCGAATAGAACGCGACGGCTTTTCCGTAGCCCATGTTGTGCCAGTTGTCGAGAGTTGCCAGAAAGCCGCGGTTGGTGACAAAGAAGTCGACGGGAGCGACCGGGTTCGCGAGCGCTGTCTCGCTCACCAGCCGATACGAGAGGTCCGCCTGCCGGCGGTAGAACTCGGCTTTAGCATACGGACCCTTGGACGCGCCCGCAAAGCCTAACGTGTCTCCAACACTTTTTCCGGGCGAGACACGCACGAACCACTCGCGCGACTCGCTGAACACCTCCTTCACCACCGCACCGGGCCAGTCGTCAGCCCGAACGCATGTTGAGGCGCAGAGCCACAACGCGAAGATGAGCCGCGACCGTGAGGGAGCGCTTGCTTTTGTACCGTTTGACAACACAAATCTGTAACGTCAGTATGGCATGATAATCGGGTAATCCAAAGGGAGAAAGCCATGAGGAAGTTTGCGGTTCTCGTCTGTCTTGCGGTTTTGTGCGTATCGAGCACTCCGGCCCAATCGTTCGCCGCACGTGTACTGGGCACTGTTAAGGACACGTCAGATTCGGTCGTCCCCAACGCGCAAGTGGTCATGGTCAACACCGCGACCAACGCGCGCGCCGAAGTTCGATCGGATGCGGGCGGAAATTACGTGGCGGCGCAGCTTACGCCGGGCCAGTACCGGATCGAGGTTGAAGCGGCGGGGTTCAAGAAGTTTTTGCGTGAAGGTCTGACGCTGGCCGTCGACCAGCAGGCTCGCGTCGACATCGTGCTCTCTGTGGGCGCGGTGACTGAGTCGGTGATCGTAACAGCGAACGCGCCGCTGCTCGAAGCGACGACGTCGTCGGTCGGTAAAGTGGTTGACAACAAGCGCATCATGGCGCTGCCGCTCAACACGCGCAACGTGTATTCGCTGGTATTCCTGACGCCAGGCGTGACGGGCAGCGTCGGCAACAACTACAACAGCCTGAGCTACAACGTGAATGGAGCCCGCGGCGGCTTCGACACGATCATCGACGGTGTCACGGCATCGCACCCGACCGTCAACGGAGCGGCGGGGATCACCGTGTTTCCCTCGGTCGACGCGATCGAGGAGTTCAAGCTCATGGGCGCGAACTATTCGGCTGAGTTCGGGCGGAGCATGGGCAGCGTTCTCAACGTGGTCTTCAAGTCGGGCGGAAACCAGTTCCACGGCAGCGCGTACGAATTCCTGCGCAACTCGGTTCTCGACGCCAACAACTTTTTCTCCCGCGGCCGCGGCGTCGAGCTGCCCAACCTGAAACGCAGCCAGTTCGGCGGCATGGCGAGCGGACCCATCAAGCGCGACAAAACCTTCTTTATGGTTTCGTACGAAGGCCTGCGTCAGAAGGGCTTCTCTTCGACCACGACCTCTGTGCCGACACTGCCGGAGCGGGCCGGCGACTTCTCACAGTCGCTGGCTGCGAACGCCCAGGTGATCCGCATCTTCGACCCGTTCTCGACGCGCGCCAACCCCGCCGGGGGTTTCATCCGCGATCAGTTTCCGAATAACATCATTCCCGCGGCCCGGCTCGATCCGGTCGCCGCGAATGTTCTCAAGTATTACCCGCTGCCGAATACGCCCGGTGTGGTGCCGACGAACCGGAACAACTACTACAGAACCGGCGCCAGCTCCCTCAACACGGACAACTGGGATTTCCGCGTGGATCACAATCTGACCTCCACGCAGAAGGTCTTCGCCCGCTATTCGCATCGCAACACCGCGAACGTTCCCTCCATCTTCTGGCCGCAGGACATTGCTATCGCCGATGGACGGCAGAACGAGGACAACCACGCGAAGAACGCGGTGGCCGAGTATAGTAACACCCTTTCACCCACGACCATCCTGACCGCGCGCCTCGGTTTCGCGCGCACGCTATACGTGCTGGACAATCAAGGGCTGGGATTTCTGCCTTCGGCGCTGGGCCTGCCTTCCACGATCGATGCTGCGGTTGACCGGCAGATGTTCCCGAGGTTCAACGCCGGCGGTTACGCGAGCCTGGGC
>JBOGMR010000632.1:0-8207 GCA_050746825.1 Bryobacteraceae bacterium
GTGCACGGAATGACCTGCTGGCTCGGACACTGCGGCGTTCCCGGCGTGCAGCCGGCGCCCGTGGGCGAACTCGGGCACTGCGGCGTTCCTGGTGTGCAAGAAGTGATCGGCTGGCTCGGGCAGTGCGGCGTCCCAGGCGTCGTACACGGGCTGTACGGCGTCGGCGGACAATTCGGTGCGCCAGGCGTTCCGCACGGACTCGGGCAGTGCGGCGTCCCAGGCGTCGTGCACGGGCTGTACGGCGTCGGCGGACAATTCGGTGCGCCAGGCGTTCCGCACGGACTCGGACACCACGGCGTCCCCGGCGTCGGACACGGCGGAAACATCGGAGTCGGCGGGCAATTCGGAGCGCCAGGCGTTCCGCAAGGACTCGGACAACGCGGCGTCCCCGGCGTCGGGCACGGGGCTGCCGAACTCTGCGGCGGACAAACTGCCACCGGCGGGCTCGGGCATACGGGCGTGCCGGGTGTGCACGGCGCCGCTGCGCTCTGAGGCGGACAGGACGGGAAACCGGGCGTCGCACAAGGCGCGGCGGCGCTGGGACAACTCGATGTCCCGGGAGTCGGACAATGCGCAACGGGCGGGCTGGGGCAGTGCGGAGTGCCGGGCGTCTGGCAATTGGGCGTCGACGGCGTTACGTACGGAAACAGGAGCCGCCCTTCGATGAAGTCCTGCTGGATGCGGCCCGCGAGGAAACTCGCTCTCAACCGCGCGGAGCCGACTCTGCCGTGAAGCACATCGACGTCACGTTTGATCCACACCAGACTGCCGCCAAGGACGGACTGCTCCCGGGGAACTTCCTGCGTGTGAAGAATCCCACTCTCGGGAATCTCGACGTAATCGCTGAGTTGCGCGTCGAAATAAAGCCGGACGTGGCCTTCTTCCGAGGACGCCCCGAGATAGCCGATCAGCAGCAGGGCGTTGGGAGGCTGGTGGGGATCGCTGACTACTTTGGAAACAAACTCGTCGAGCCGAAAGTTTCCGCCGGGTCCAGCGGATTTCGAGCGGTCTTTTTTGTCTTGTGGGTCCGCCATCGTGCCCTCCGCAGGTGAATTGCCGGAATTATTCTACTGACGCGCGAGCCAGGAGCCTGCCCGCGTCGCCCGGGTCAATGGTTCTAGTACTCCCTCAGAGTATCAGATCTGCACAGGTTGTCAATTGATTTTTGCCGGCAAGGCAGGGCTTTGGGCGGGTGCGCGGCGCTTCTTGTTTAACTCCGCCGGCGGTTGAGTCTGCAACAGAGACTGAATCTTCGGCAGCGCCGCCGTCGCGGCATTTTCTCCAGCCTCGATCAGCCGCTCCGCGCTGCGAAACGAATCCCAACTGACGCCGCCCACATCGGGCTCCAGCACCAGATCCGACGCCTTTCGCCACCGTTCCTCCATGTGAGTCTGCATGATTTGGAAGCAGCGGTTCACCACCTGGAACATATTGCTTGGCTCGAAGTCCTCGGTGGAGGGGATCTGGAGCGCCACCGAGATTACGTAATTCGCACCCATTTTGCGGACGAGCTCGGATGGCACATCCACTGACATACCCCCGTCCACCAGGTAACGGCCATCGATGCGCACAGGCTGAAGTAGTCCCGGATAGGAGCAACTGGCTCGTATGGCTGGACCCACCTCGCCGGGCCCACAGAACTCGATAGGCTTGCCAGTAGCCAGGTCGGTCGCTACGACACCAAGCGGGATCGTCATTTCTTCGAAGTGGGCGCAACGGAGCAGGCGCTTCAGAAACTTCTCCATGCGTTCACTGGCGGCCAAGCCCAGCAGCGAAAGCTGCCATTTGGCTACATCCGCGAATCTCATGGCCGCACCGGCGCGTCCAATGTCTTCCGGGGTCGCGCCGGAGGCGTATGCGGCGGCTACGATGGCGCCTGAGCTGACTCCCGCAATGGCATGCAGCGGAATTCCATGTTTTTGAAAGACGCGCAGCACACCGACGTGCGCCAGGCCGCGCGCGAAACCGCCTCCCAGGGCGAGACCGATTCTCGGAGCGACTGCCTCCCGGCCGGAGTGGATTTGGTTGGGGACACGCTTCCAGAGTCGAAGTCGGCCGAGCCATCGCTGTGCCCACATGCTAACCCCCCCCAGATGCACTACCATAGCTTTCGATGCGTCAGAGCGCCGGGACGTTTCCCGTGTTGAGATCGAGTGGGGTGGTTCTGCCGTCCTCCCGCGGCTTAGTGTTGATTGCACTAGCGCTTGCATCTGTTCGGCCGACTCGGGCAGCCGACGCCGCCGAGCTGAAGCAACAACTCGAAAAGCTGAGCGTGCTCGGGAGCACTCTCATGATTGCAGCGCATCCGGACGACGAAAATACGGCGCTTCTGGCTTATTTCGCGCGCGGCCGGAAGATGCGGACAGGATATTTATCGGCGACGCGGGGCGAAGGCGGGCAGAACCTGATTGGTTCCGAGCAGGGCGAGTGGCTCGGCCTGATTCGTACGCAGGAATTGCTGGCCGCGCGCCGCATCGATGGCGCCGAGCAATACTTCACGGGCGCGATTGATTTCGGTTTCAGCAAGACGCTTGAGGAAACGCTGGCCAAATGGGGACGCGAACGCACGCTCGGCGACATGGTCCGCGTGATCCGGCAAGTGCGGCCCGACGTGATCATTCTGCGTTTTTCGGGTACACCTCGCGACGGGCACGGCCATCATCAAACCTCTGCAATTCTTGGCAAAGAGGCCTTCTTGGCCGCAGCCGATCGGGCGCGATTTCCTGAACAGGGCCTTGAGCCCTGGAAGGCAAAACGGCTGCTGTTTAACGTGTTCGCGTTCACGCGCGATCAGGAGAAAGAGGCGGCGGCGACGCCGGGGCGGCTCGAGATCGACACCGGCGAGTACAACCCGGTGCTGGGGCGCTCGTACAACCAGATCGCGGGGCTCAGCCGCAGCCAGCATCGCAGCCAAGGCATGGGAAGCCCCGAGCGCGTCGGCCCGTCGAAAAATTATCTGGTGCTGGTCGCGGGCGATCCGGCGGAGAAAGATCCGTTCGACGGCGTGGATACAACCTGGGGCCGGGTGCCGGGCGGGGACGCGGTAGCGCCGATCCTGACGGAGGCCGCGCGAACTTTTTCCCTGGACGATCCTTCAAAAACGATTCCGCATCTGCTCAAGGCGCGGCCGCTCATCCGCGCGATCCGTCATCGGTGGGCCGGACAAAAGCTGCGTGAGCTCGATGAAGCGATCGCCTCTTGCGCAGGTTTATGGATCGACGCGGCTGCGGACCGCCATTCGGCGCCGGACGGAACACCGGTGAACGTCACGCTGACGGCGGTCATTCGTTCGCGGTTTCCCATGGCGTGGAAGGGCGTGGGGCCGCTCACTTACAACCAGCCGCGCACGCGCCCAGTGGCTGTCAAAGAGTGGACCCATACGTCTGCTACGTTCGACTTCGAGTTCGAGGCCGGCGGGGAAACGCTCGAATTGCGGCGCAGTGCCGCGTATCGATATGTCGATCCAGTGGAGGGCGAGAAGACGCGGCCGGTCGTGGTAGTGCCGCCGGTGTCCGTCAATCTTTCCGAGTCGGTCTTCGTTTTCCCTGCCCGCACGGCAAGAAGGGTGCGGATGCAAGTCCAGGCGCACAAGGCCAACGCGAGTGGCGAGGCTTGGTTGGATCTGTCGCCGGGCTGGACAGCAAACCCGGCGCGGCAGCCATTTGCGATTCGCGAAGCGGGCGCGATTGCGACCCTCTCGTTCGAAGTGCTGCCGCCTGAACAGCCGGGTCACGCAACGCTGCGCGCTGTGGCCGCCATCGACGGCCAGCAGGTCCGCAAAGGCGTGCACGTCATTTCGTACCCGCACATTCCGGCCATCACCGTGTTCCCGCCATCCGAAGCACGCCTCGAACGCGTGGATGTGAAGAATCTCGCGCGTAAGGCCGGATACATCGCGGGCGCTGGAGATGAGGCGCCGCGATCGATCAGGCAGCTTGGATGCGAGGTGACGCTGCTATCGCCGGACGACTTGGCCGGACGCGATTTGAACGAGTTCGATGCGATTGTCACCGGCGTGCGCGCTTACAACGTGCGGCCGGACCTGCGCGCGAATCAGGACCGGCTGCTCGAATACGTCCGCAACGGCGGCACGCTGATCGTGCAATACAATGTTGCGGAAGGCGGTCCATTGGGTCGCGACACCGGCGCTCTCGCCCGTCTCGGTCCGTACCCGCTGAAGATCGGCCGCGATCGAGTGACGGTTGAGGACTCGCCGGTTCGAATTCTGAATCCGAAGCATCCGCTGATGACGACGCCGAACGAGATTGGCCCGGCTGATTTTGAAGGATGGGTGCAGGAGCGCGGATTATACTTCCCTTCCGAAGCGGACCCGCGTTACGAAGCGATCATCGAAACAAACGATCCGGGCGAGAAGCCGCTTGCGGGCGGTTTGCTTTATGCGCGGTACGGCAAGGGGGTCTACATCTTCACGGCCTATTCGTGGTTCCGCCAGTTGCCCGCGGGAGTGCCGGGGGCTTACCGGATCTTCGCGAATCTTCTGAGCGCCAATGGAGCAGGGCGTTGACGCCGGATCGCGGCGAGATGCCCGACGAGCCGCCTCCGTTTCTGGGCGCGTGGCGCCGCGTTTACACCGTAGTGCTGGTGTACCTCGCCGCGGTCATCGCGCTCTTCTACTTGTTTACGCGAGCGTGGTCATGAGAACGCTCGACTGGATCGTGCTCGGCGGGTCGCTGGCGTTCATTGTGCTCTACGGGCTCTACAAAGGGCGCGGCAGCAACACGATGAATCGCTACCTGCTGGCCGGCAAGACCATGCCGTGGTACGCGATGGCGCTGTCGATCATGGCCACGCAGGCGAGCGCGATTACCTTCATCTCCACTACCGGTCAGGCCTATGTAGACGGAATGCGGTTCGTGCAGTTCTATTTCGGACTGCCGCTTGCGATGGTGATCCTGTCGGCAACCGCTGTGCCGATTTTTCACCGCGCCAACGTTTACACCGCGTACGAATACCTCGAAAGGCGTTTTGACGGACGAGTTCGCGGGCTGGCCAGCATCATCTTTCTCATTCAGCGCGGCCTCGGCGTGGGACTCGCTCTTTATGCGCCGGCGATTGTGCTTGCCGTCATCTTCGGATGGCCGGACAGAATGACGACGCTCATCATGGGCGCTCTGACCGTTTTCTATACAGTGATCGGCGGCATCCAGGCGGTCACCTGGACCGACGTGCAGCAGATGTTGATCATCTTTTTCGGACTGTTTGTTTCGGTCGTGATGGTGATCGTGCTGCTGCCGCCGGACGTTTCAGCCGGCGACGCGCTGTTTCTGGCGGGCAAAATGGGGCGGCTCAACGCCGTGGATCTCACGTTCGACTTGAACAACCGCTACAACCTCTGGAGCGGCCTGATCGGCGGCATGTTTCTGGCGCTGTCGTATTTTGGGTGCGACCAGTCGCAGGTGCAGCGGTATCTCACCGGACGCTCGATCGCACAGAGCAAGCTGAGCCTGCTGTTCAACGCGATGGCCAAAGTGCCGATGCAGTTTTTCATTCTGCTGGTGGGCGCCCTGGTGTTTGTGTTCTTCATCTTCGAACGTCCGCCCGTGCTGTTCCAACAGGCCGCGCAGGCGCGCCTGAACGCGATGCCCGAATCGGGCGCGGCCACGGAGCGCTTCGACCGCGCATTCGAGCAGCGGCGCACGGCAGCGACCGCGCTGCTGGAAGCGCGCAGGGCCGGCGATGCGCAACGAACGGCGGCGTTGACGGGCGAATATCGTGCGTCCCAGAAGGAGCTCGACCAAGCCCGGCACGCCGCGGGCGATCTGGTCGAGAAGGGCTTCAACGACACCAATTACATTTTTCTGAATTTCGTTACACACTATCTGCCGGCCGGCATCGTCGGTCTGATCATCGCGGTGATTTTTGCCGCGGCGATGTCGACGATTTCGGCCGAGATCAATTCGCTCGCCACGGTCAGCGTGATTGACATCTACCAACGCCACATCCGCCGCGAAGCGACCGATCGCCACTATCTGCTCGTGTCGCGTCTCGCGACTCTGTTCTGGGGCCTGTACGCCGTATGCTTCGCCGAGTTCGGCCGCAATCTCGGCTCGCTCATCGAAGCGGTCAACATGATGGGCTCGCTATTCTACGGCTCGCTGCTCGGTGTCTTCGTGCTGGCGTTCTTCTTTCCCAGGGTCGGCGCGGCGGGTGCGCTGTGGGGAATGCTGGCCGGCGAAGCCGCCATCTTCGCGGCGTGGCGGCTCACGTCGATATCGTTCCTCTGGTACAACGTCGTCGGGTGCTTCGCCGTGATCGCGGTGGGACTGATGTTTCCGGCAAGAAATCGCTCCATGACGGTTGCATCGCAATGAAACGCCTCCCGATGCGTGAGTCGGTAATCCGCCGGACCACGATTCTCGCGGCCGAGCTCGGCGCCGTCAATCTCTCGCAGGGCTTCCCGGACGACGATACTTTTCCCGAGCTGAAGCAGTTTGCGGTGGAAGCGATCGCAGGCCGGCATCATCAATACACCGATCCCTGGGGCTCGCCGGTGCTACGGTGCGCCCTGGCGCGGAAGCTGGCGCGCTTCAACGGCATTCAGGCCGACCCGGACCGCAACATCGTCGTCACCTGCGGCGCAACCGAAGGGATGATCGTGGCGATGGAGGCGCTGGTCGAGCGCGGCTCGGAAGTCATCACGTTCGCGCCGATGTATGAGAATTACGTGCTGCAGGCGATCGCTTCCGGTCTGGATCTGAAAACGATCGAGGTTTCGGAACCCGAGTTCGCATTCACCATGGATGACCTGGAGCGGCTTCGGTCGCCGCGGACCGCGGCCGTTCTCTTGTGCAATCCCTGCAATCCGACCGGAAAGGTTTTCCGCCGCGACGAGCTCGCGACCATCGCTCGTTTCGCGTCGCGGCACGATCTGCTGATCTTCTGCGACGAGACGTACGAATACCTCGTCTGGCCCGGAAATCGCCACGTAAGCATCGGTGCGCTTACGGACGCGGCAAATCGCACCGTCACGGTCACGTCTCTCGGCAAGACGTTTTCGGTTACAGGGTGGCGCGTCGGCTATGTGGTCGCAGAAGAGTCTCTCACTAACGAGCTTCGCAAGATGCACGATTTTCACACCGTGACCGCGCCACATCCGTTTCAGATTGCGCTGGCGCGGGCTCTGGAAGAACTGCCGGGTGAGTTCTACGAGCGCCTTCGCCGGGAGTACCTGGAGAGGAAGCAGATTCTGTGTGAAGCCATCGCACAGACCGGCATGACGTACTACGATCCTGGCGGCTCCTACTTTCTTTGGTGTGAGTACTCGCGTTTGACGGATTGCGACGATGCGTCTTTTATCGAAACGCTGCTGAGAGAAGCGGGTGTCGCGGCGGTGGCGGGATCGGTGTTCTACCCCGGCAAAGCGGAAAACCCGAAACGGCTGCGGTTCACGTTCTCGAAATCGAGACCAACAATCGACGAAGCCGCGCGCAGATTGCGTCGGGCAGATCTCCGGCCGGCCCCACAACGGTTATAATTCTCCTTCAATGGCACAAATCAAAGGACCTGCAATCTTTCTGGCTCAGTTCATGGGGGACGACGCCCCGTTCAATTCCCTTCCCGCGATCACGGCGTGGGCGAAATCGCTCGGCTACATCGGCGTGCAGTTACCGTCCTGGGACGGGCGCGTGATGGACGTCAAGAAAGCGGCCGAATCAAAAACCTACTGCGATGAACTGAAGGGTCAGACCAACGGGCTTGCAGTTACCGAACTGGCGTCGCACCTGCAAGGGCAGCTTGTGGCGGTGCATCCGGCCTACGACGAAATGTTCGACGCTTTCGCGGCGCCTGAGGTGCGAGGCAATCGCAAGGCGCGAACCGAGTGGGCCGTGCAGCAGATGAAATACGTCATTCAGGCGTCGGCAAACATGGGCCTCCCAGTGTCGCCGTCGTTTTCGGGCGCGCTGCTGTGGCCGTTCATGTATCCATGGCCGCAGCGCCCGGCAGGCTTGGCCGAGGAAGGATTCGACGAGCTGGCCAGGCGCTGGAAGCCTATTCTCGATTTCGCCGGCACGCACGGGGTCGATATCGCCTACGAACTGCATCCCGGCGAAGACCTCTACGACGGCGCTACATTCGAGCGGTTCTTGGACGTCACCGGCAATCATCCGCGCGCCGCGATCAACTACGATCCTTCTCACTTCATCCTGCAGTGCCTCGATTACGTCGGCTTCATCGATATCTATGGG
>JBOGMR010000633.1:0-13491 GCA_050746825.1 Bryobacteraceae bacterium
CCGTGGAGTTTCTCGACATCTACCCCACGATCGCAGACCTCTGCGGCCTCACTGGAACGCCGAAGGGCCTGCATGGCGCGAGCCTGAGGCCGCTGCTCGACAACCCGTCGCGCGCATGGGATCAGCCTGCAATTACGCAGGTGCGGCGCGGCAACCAGCAGAAGTGGTTGTTCGGATATTCACTGCGCACGGAGCGCTACCGCTATACGATGTGGGACGCCGGTCGCGAGGGCGAGGAGTTGTACGACTATGAGACGGACCCCAGGGAAATGAAGAATCTCGCCAAGGAAGACAAGTCCAAAGACCTGAAAACCAGGCTCCGCGCGCGCATCGACACCATTCTAAAAGGTAGAGGACCGGCGCGCGCATGAAGGCGGCGGAGAACTGAGTTCCCCAAAAACCGCGACGCGCCCGGAACTCCGCGCGAATCCGATCGCATCCGTTGGCTGGCATATAATGCTCTGCGTAGGGAGGCCCACATGACTCGCGCCTGCATGCTCTTCTTGGTACTCTGTGCCGCGCTCGCTCCGGGCGTCTTCGCGCAGGGTGGTGAATCTACCCAAATTCTAGGCGTCGTCGAGGACACGACCGGCGCGGCTGCGCCAGGCGTTACCGTAAGGATCACGCACATTGCTACGGGCCAGCAGCGTCAGGTCAGCACGGGCGAGTCGGGGAACTTCGTCTTCACCAACATCACGCCCGGCGAATACACGGTCCGGGCGGAAAAGGAAGGGTTCCGGTCCGAAGTCCGGAGCGGTCTCATCCTGCAGTTGAATCAGAAAGCCCGCGTGGATATGAGGCTCAGTGTGGGAGCGGTGAGCGAGACGGTGGAGGTCAGCGCGCGGGGAGTGATTCTGAACACCGACGACGCCACGATTGGGAACGTCGTTGAACAGAGGCGCGTCGTCGATCTTCCATTGAACGGCCGCAATTTCGCGAACCTGGCGGGGCTGATGCCGGGCGTGATCAAAGGGATTTCGTCGAACACCAACCAGTACGGGCGCAAGGACACGGCCATCGCGATCAGCGCAAATGGAATGCGCGAGAACCAGGGACAGGTTCTCTATGACGGCGTCAGCACGGCGTGGAACATCAACAACGCCACATTCTTCAGGGCGTCGATCGAAGCGATTCAGGAATTCAAGGTGCACGCCGGAACGTACTCGGCCGAGTACGGACACAATGCGGGCGCACAGGTGGAGATCCTCACGCGGCCCGGGTCGAACCAGTTGCACGGCGCGCTGTTCGAGTTCCTGCGCAACGACAACTTCGATGCGCGCAACTATTTCCGGCCGAGACCGTTGAGCAAGGATGTGCTGCAGCGCAACCAGTTCGGGTTTGTGCTGAGCGGACCGGTGTGGATTCCGAAGCTGTACAACGGCCGCGACCGGACGTTTTGGATGGTGAACTACGAAGGGCAGCGCGAAAAAAACGAGGCGGCGTCGATTGCCTCCGTCGCTCCCGAGGCGTTCCGGCGCGGCGATTTCTCCGCAGTCTCCACACCGCTGCGCGATCCGCTCGGGGCACGTTCGCGGGTAACCAGATCCCCGCGAACCGCGTCAGCCCGATCTCGCAGCGATATCTGGAGATTCATCCGCGGCCAAACCTGCCCGGCGTGTCCGCCAATCTCGCCGGAGTCGATCAACAAATCAATGACATCAATCAGTTGTTCACGCGGGGCGATCACGAACTCGGCAATAACGACAAGTTGTTCGCGCGAGTGGCCTTGTTCAAGTACGACTTTCCCACTGTACCGATCAATTACTTCTCCACGATTAACAGCCGGATCACCGCGAGCAACGCCGTCATCAGCGAAACGCACATCTTCAGCCCGACCCTCATCAATGAGGCCAAAATCGGATTCAACCGTAACTGGATCCTGCGAAGCAATCCGCGGACGAACACGGACTTTAATCCGGAATCGGTGGGTCTGACAGGAATCCGCGCCGGCCTCCCGCCCAACCAGCGCCCGCTGAGCCCGCTCGAGACAGGCTACGTGCCGATGGCCATTACCGGCTATCTGACGATTGGCGACGGCGACCTCCTGCCCGACTTCAACGTCAGCGAGACTTGGCAGATCGTCGACGCCATCACGTGGACGCGCGGCGTTCACACGTTCAAAACCGGCATCGACTTCCGGCGATTGCGAATGGATCGGGCCGGAGCCAATGTGCCTCGGGGCCAGTTCACGTTCAATGGCGAGCTGAGCGGCAATCCAGTCGCGGATTTCCTCATCGGCTACGCCGCGCAGTCACAATCGCCGGAGGGAATTCTGCCCGTGCAGTTCCGGCAGCGCACGTACGCCTTCTATCTGCAGGACGAGTGGAAAGCCACGCGACGGCTCACGCTCAACCTGGGATTGCGTTATGACTACGTCGGCACGGTGGATGAGAAGAACGGGATCCAGCGGGCGCTCCGGCTCGATCGGCCGGGCGGATATCTGTTCCCCGAAACGCCTGCGCCGTTCGAAGGCCGCACGCCGATTCCCCTCTACAGCGCCGAGAAGAATCGATTCTGGCCGAGAGTCGGGGTCGCCTATCGTCCTGCGGAAGGCTGAGTGGTGCGCGCAGGCGGCGGGGTATTCAACAATGCGAACCAGATGAACAACCTGACAGTCTTTTCCGATCCAGAGCGCCGCGCGTCGAACAACTACTTCTGGAATCCGCAGAACTTCATCACGTTTGGGAATCCGTTTCCGGCCTCCGGCGTGGGAGCGATTCCCCCGGTCAACGTGGTTTACATTTCCCCCGGCCGGGTGAACGCCTACAACGCGCAGTGGAGTGCGTCGGTGCAGCGGCAGATTTCGGAATCGACGGCGCTCGAGTTGGCGTATGTCGGCAACCAGGCCTCTCACTTGGACAATAGCCGCAATCTCAACGATGCTCCGCCGGGATCGGTACCGCTGCAGGCGAACCGCTCCTATCCGCGGTGGGGGACCATCCGGTATCTGGCGAGCGACGCCAAGTCGTACTATCATTCCCTGCAGGTGCGCGGCGAACGTCGCTTCAGCCGCGGCTTTTCCTTCCTGTCGAGTTATACCTGGGCGCATAACATCGACCAGGCGTACGGCACCAACGAGTCACTGCCCTTCACCCCGGGGGGCGTGCAGAATCAGAACTGTTTCGCCTGCGAGCGTGCCGACTCCGGATTCGACTATCGCCACCGGTTCACCACCAGCTATCTGTGGAACATCCCGACGCCGAACGGCTGGAGCGGACCGGTCGCCTTCGCGCTCAAAAACTGGAGCTTCAACGGCATCGTCAGCTATCAGACAGGATTCCCGTTCACGGTGACGCAGGCGGGCAATCGCCAGAACACGGGCGGGGCGACGCAGCGGCCGGACCTTGTGCCGGGCCAGAATGCCAAGCTCGCCGATCCCGATCCCGCGCGCTGGTTCAACACCGGCGCTTTCACGTTTTCGGTGAACAAATATGGCGCGCTGGGGCGCAACATTCTCCGTCAACCCGGCTTGAAGATGTGGGACATCGGAGTCTTCAAGGAGTTTCCCGTGAGGGAGCAGCAGCGCGTCCAGTTTCGCTGGGAGGCATTCAACATGTGGAACACGCCGCAGTTCCGTGCGCCGGCCGCGCAACTCGGGACCGCGAACTTCGGCGCGATTACGTCGACCTGGCTCGACAACCGGCAGATGCAGTTCGCGCTGAAATATCTTGTCTAAAAAACCCATGCGCTCTCTCGCGATTCTGTTTTGCCTGCTCCCGGCCCTTTGCCAGCAGTATGACCTGGTGCTGAAGGGCGGTCACGTCATCGACCCAAAGAACGGCGTGGACACTCGCCGGGACGTGGCGATCAAGGGCGACCGCGTTGCAGCGGTGGCGGCGGAGATCCCCGCGTCGCAGGCCGTGAAGGCGATCGACGTGGCGGGCCTGTACGTCACCCCCGGCCTGGTGGACATCCACGCGCACGTCTACGCCGGTACGCGCGCCGGCAGCACCAACGGCGGCCAGTCGAGCATCTATCCCGATCATCTCAGCTTCAGGACGGGCGTCACGACGATGGTTGATCCAGGCTCGTCGGGGTGGCGCGATTTCCCCGATTTCCGCCTCACAGTCATCGACCGTGCGAGGACGCGCGTGCTGGCGATGCTGAACATCGCCGGCACCGGAATTCTCGCGTACGAGCTCGAACAGAATGTGAACGATCTCGACCCGGCGCTGACGGCGAAGCTGGCGAAAGAGAACGCCGGCGTGGTTGTAGGCATCAAGAGCGCCCACTGGTGGGCTCCGAATTTCATTTCGGTGGAACGCGCCGTCGAAGCCGGCAAGCTCGCGAACGTTCCGGTGATGGTGGATTTCGGTTACTTCCTGCCGGAGCGGCCCTACCCGCGGATGGTGACCGGGATCCTGCGGCCCGGCGACATGAGTACCCACTGCTTCCGCTGGCCCGCGCCGCTGCTCGATGAGAACGGCAAGCCGGCCGAGATGCTGCTACAAGCGCGCAGACGCGGCGTCAAGTTCGATGTGGGACACGGCGGCGGCAGCTTTCACTTCCGCCTGGCGGAACCGTTGGTGAAAGCCGGCTTCTATCCGGACTCGATTTCGACGGACATGCACACGCAGTCGGCGAATCACGCCATGCAGGACATGCCGACCGTGATGTCGAAGTTTCTGGCAATGGGGATGCCGCTCGTCGAGGTGATTCGCGCATCCACGGCCAACGCGGCTGCACAGGTTCTGCAGCCGCAGTTAGGACAGATCGCTGCGGGGGCGGAGGCGGACATTGCAGTCTTCCGGCTCGAGAAGGGCAAGTTCGGTTTTGCCGACGTAATCGGCGGTGGCATTGAAGGCAGTCAGCGGCTTGGATGCGAGTTGACTCTTCGTAGCGGTAGGATTGTGTTCGACTACAACAGTCGCGCCAGTGTTCCGTGGCGTAAGGGCAATCTGAAGTACCCGGTGAAATGACGATGACAAAAAGCATTCTGGCAGTGGTGACACTGGCGTCCGTTCTGGACGCCCAGACGACTTACGATCTGCTGTTGAAGGGCGGGCGCGTAATCGATCCCAAGAACAGGATTGACGCGCTGATGGACGTGGCGATCGCGGATGGCAAGATCGCGCGCGTGGCGGCGAACCTGCCGGCCTCGCAAGCGAGGAGGACCGTGAACGTGCAGGGCCTCGTGGTCACTCCCGGGCTGATCGATATCCACGTGCACGTGTATACGCGTCCCGAGCTCAAGTCGCTGGAGCGCGACAGCAGCGTGCAGCCGGACGCGCATGCGTTTCGAACCGGTGTGACGACGGTTGTGGATGCCGGTACCTCGGGAGCCAAAACTTTTGCGGACTTCAAAGCTCGTGTGATCGACAAGGCGCAGACGCGAGTTCTGGCGCTGCTGAATATATCGGCCGCCGGAATGGGTACAGGCAGAGAGGACGAGCTTTCCGAGCTCGACGCCGATCTTGCGGCCCGCACCGCCAAGGCGAATCCCGGCGTGATTGTCGGATTCAAGTCGGCGCATTTCGGCGGGCCGGGCTGGGAATCGATCGAAGCCGCAGTGAAGGCCGGCAAAGAGGCCGATATTCCCGTGATGGTGGATTTCGGCTATCTCAACGCGATTCGCAATCTCTCGACGCTGCTGCTCGACAAGCTGCGGCCGGGCGACATCTACACGCATTGCTTCTCGGGACATCGGGAAGAGCTGCTCGAAAACGGCAAGGTGAATCCGGCCATGTTCGCCGCGCGCAAGCGAGGCATTTTCTTCGACGTCGGATTCGGAGCCGGCAGTTTCTATTGGTACGTGGCGGCGCCGGCGCTGCAGCAGGGCTTTGCTCCGGATTCGATCTCCACGGACCTTCACAGCGGCAGCATGAACGCCGGCATGAAGACGATGGCGAATTCGATGTCCAGCATTTTGAACCTCGGCTCGCCACTCGCTCAAGTGATCGCGATGTCGACCTGGAATCCGGCCAGGCAGATCAAACGGACCGATCTGGGTCACCTCGATCCGGGTGCGGAAGCGGATGTGGCGGTTCTACGTGCCGACAAGGGCGAATTCGGATTCGTCGATTCGGCCCGCGCGATGAATACCGGCAGTCGTAGGATTGAGGTCGAATTGACGCTGCGCAGGGGGCGCGTCGTATGGGACCTGAACGGGCGGGCGAGCGAGAACTGGAAGACTTTTAAGTACGATCGCAAGAAGTGGACCAAGTAGAGTAGGGTGGCCCTTCCTGGATGCTCTCCAGAATGGCGAGATCGCGGGGAGCTGTTCAAGCAGTACCACTCGTCGCCCTCGCAGGCTGCGGGCGCGTCTTGCGGACGCTACGCATCTGTGAAAACCAGTCCTTTGGAAGGCGGCTTACTCCCTTCGAAGCGGAGGTGGTCCACAGACGCTCAAACAGGTTTGATTGATTACAATTGATCCGTGGGAGACTCTCAATATGACATCGCGTCTGTTGCTCTCGGTAGCTGTCGTTCTTAACTTGTTGTGGATCGCCAAGGCCGGCGACTGGCCGCAGTGGCGCGGCCCGCAGCGGACCGGCGTTTCGCAGGAGACCGGCCTGCTCAAGGCTTGGCCCAAGGAAGGCCCGAAGCTTCTCTGGCGGCTCGCGGATATCGGCGAGGGCTACGCCACACCCGCGGTCGCCGGCGGGCGGCTCTATCTGCTGGCCAATCGCGACATGGACAACGAGTTCGTCCAGGCGCTCTCAGTGGAAGACGGCAAGCCGATCTGGACGACGCGTCTGGGTCCGGTCGGAAATCCGAAACAGCAGCCGCCCTATCCGATGGCGCGATCTACGCCTTCGGTTGATGGCGAAGTGCTGTATGCGTTCAGTTCGGATGGCGACCTGGCCTGCCTGCAGAGTGCCACCGGGAAGGTGGTGTGGCAGAAGAACGTGCGCAAGGAATTCGGCGGGCAGCCGGGCACCTGGGCGTATTCGGAATCGCCGTTGATCGATGGCGACGTGCTGGTGGTGACGCCGGGCGGCGCTGAAGCCACGCTGGTCGCGCTCAACAAGAAGACCGGCGCAGTGATCTGGAAATCCGCTGTGCCTGGCGGCGACCGTGCGGGTTACTCGTCGGCGATCGTTACTGACGCTGCCGGCCGAAAGCAGTACGTGCAGTTTCTGGACAAGGGTCTGGTGGGAGTTGACGCGAAGACCGGCAAATTCTTGTGGCGCTATACGCAGACGAGCGGAGGCCCCGCCAATATCGCAACGCCTGTGGCCCGCGACGGCTATGTGTACAGCACGAACGCGCGACGTTTCGGAGGCGGACTGGTTCAGCTCAAGGCGGCGGGCGATGGAGTCGAGGCCGAGCAGGTCTACCTCGAGCGCGATGTACCCAATACGCTGGGCGGTCAGGTCCTTCTCGGCAGGAACCTGTACGGCGCCAATCAGCAGGGCGCTGTGGCCGCGGAGTTTGCGACCGGCAAGATTCTGTGGCAAGCGCCGGGAGCCGGACCGGGTGCGGTCTTTTATGCCGACGGGCGCCTGTATTATCACGGCGAGAACGGCGAGGTGTTGTTGGTCGAAGCCACGCCCGAGGCTTACAAAGAGAAGGGCCGATTCACGCCGGCCGATCCGCCGAAGCGTCGCGACTCGAGGGAGAGAGCGTGGTCGTACCCAGTGGTTGCGAATGGCAGACTCTACATCCGCGATCTCGGCACGCTGTGGTGTTACAACGTGAAGCAGTAGGCAGGACACAAGCGAACGACAGGAGAGTGAGATGAAATTCATTCACCGCTGGGGAGCGATGGGGCTCATTGCCGGGGCCGCTTTCTCGCAGAATCCCGGCATTCAACGCACGGTGGTGCACAAGGCGGATGTAGCGGCGCCGGGCCGCGAAGCCGTGATTGCGCGTGTCGAGCTTGCGCCTGCGGCTCAGGCCGGCCGTCATACCCATCCGGGCGACGAGATGACTTACGTCCTCGAAGGCGAGGCCGAGATTCTGGTCGAGGGTCAGCCGCCGCGAAAGGTCAAGGCAGGTGACGGCTTCGTCATTCCAGCGGGCGCGAAACACGACGCGCGCAACACCGGCAAGCTACCCGTCAAGCTGGTCGGCGTCTATGTAGTCGAAAAAGGGAAGCCACTCGCGACACCCTCTCCCTGATTATCCGCCATTTTTCCTCAGAATTCGCGCGCCGGCGAGCCTCCCTTGACAGAGTTTCGCCGCAATGTCACACTAAAGCCTCCACGGAGGACAATTATGCGGATATTTAGCGCCTTTAGCGCCTCAGCGTGCCTCTTTCTTTCCGCGTGCACGCAGTCGCCGGCTCCGCAGGCTTCACCCGCTTCTCCGATTCCGACTCTCGCGCAGTTGGAGGCATTAGTCAAAAGCCAGAAAGCCTCGGCCAACAAAACAACGCAGGACTCCGTGGGCTACGCGTAGGATTTGTTCTTCTACGCCGGCTGGCCGGCGGTTGCCGATCCCAAGCAGCGCGGTGTCCCCGATCCGTCGAAGCAGTTTGGGCCGCCGGGCACGGTGGTGTGGGAGACGTGGAAGAACTCGGCCGAAAACATTTTTGACTAATGGCCAACCGCCGATGGCCTGGGGCACAGCCGAAGTAGTCCCGCCGGATGTGCAGAAGCAGCCCATCCAGCCCTCGACAGCGGAAGCGCCTGGCAGAATATGACCGGGAATTCCGAGGTCGATGGATTTCCAGCCAAGGACAGCGCGGGCAAGAACATCCTCTACGTGATCCGGCAGGCGAAGCCCACGGTCGAAATCTGGCAGATGCAATCGGCTCAACCCGTGACGATTCTCGCACAGACTTTGTCGTCGCGGAAACAGACGACTGGGCGGTCTACGTCGATCAGGGACGGAACGTCCCGGTGACCGTGACGGTCACGGAAAATGGCGGCCCCCCACAGTCCGCCGTACAGCTTCTGACGACTCAATACAACTCGGACGGAAGTCTTCTGGGCACGCCAGTGGTCGAGGTGCTCGATTCGGGCGGCAACTTGTTTCCAGGAAATGTCGTGCCCGTGACAAACGGCAAAGCTACATTCAGCGTGCGATCGCTGACCTCGGGAGCGTGCTTGCGTAGTGTTCTATCCGTTTGTTGGCCAGCCGCCCACGACCATTCCCGTGAAGGCGATCCCGCTGCCCACCTCGTTCTACGCCGCCGTTCGCATGTTGCCGTTCGACGATGAACTCGAGCGCCTGACGCCGGACAGCAGCCTCAGTTGAGTGTTCGTATACAGCAACGTGCTGCGTGTGTTCGACCTGGTGTATCCGGTAATGTCGTTGGTGCGCAATCTCCGCGACCGCAGTGTAGTGCAAGCGATGGCGCAGCAGTTGAAGTACGCCGTCTCGCGCGACACGTTCCAGTCGACGCTCTACATGCCGATCACGCGCGATCTGTCGGTGGGCAAGCAAGCTGCTGCAGCGTTGGGTGAACCTGCTGCCGAATAATGTGCCGCCCGATCCTCCGGGCCAGACATGATCAGGCACCCGAACCGGACCGGGCCTGCCGAACCATTTCCACGAGTACAACGCGGGCCTCGTCCTTGTTCCGGACCTCGCGCAGGAAGGCGATACGCCGCCCGTGGACTCGATCGCCGGACTTGAGCTTGAGGTGCATGCCGAGGCGGTCGACCGCGGTCATCGCGGCCTCGCCGGCGGCTTCGCCTGCGAACCGCCGGGCGATCAACACCAGAGCGTCCGCGTGATCGGCGTTCATGTGCTGGATAATTCCGGGCGCGGAATCCATCAGAGGATCGGGTTCGGCGTTTGTGTACTCGTCGGCGGAGACCCATCCCATTACACCGAACCCGCCGATGAAGTAAACGCCGGAGACATCGAGCCGGTAATAGGCGAAGTCGGTGTAGCTCTGCCAATACTTCGCGTTCTCGTAACGCGACAGGTACAGATCGCGAACTTCCTCCGCTGGCGCCTCCGCCGCTGTGCCGAGCAACGTCACGCGCGCCGCGCCCAACGGATCGCCCGCAATCTCCGGAGGCGTGATCAACAGGCTTGCGCGCGCGTCCTGCTGGATGTTCTGCGTGTGCATCGCCATGCTGCTGATGAAGAAGATCGGGCGGCCGCGATCGTCCGCCGCATAGGGCATCACGGATCCAAACGGGAATCCTGCAAACTTGCGCGAGTGCGTCGAGAGGCTGCCGATGCGGCCTTGAGCCGCGAGTGTACGCGCCCGCTCTGCGAGCGAAGGTTCGGGAACGTCCGGAGCGGCGGGTCCGGGGCCGGCATGCTGGGTAGACACGAATCTATCGTAGCGAAGCCGCGAACCTTAAAGCGCGGAGGCGGATACCATCATGGATATGAAGCGGGCGCTGCTGCTGGTTTTCTCTCTGTCCGCCGGACTTTGTCAAACGCCGGCGCCATCGATCGGAATTGTTCTCACTGGTGGAGGCTCCTTTGGTGCTTTCGAGGCAGGCGCGGTGAAAGCCTATTTCGACGGCTGGGCGAAAGACCACGGTGGGAATCCTCCTCCCATCCGCGTGATTGCCGGCGCCAGCACAGGAGCGCTGATCGGCCCGTTTGTCGCGCTGGGGCCGGGCGGCGTGGACGAAGTCTCGAAGCTGTATACGAGCGTCAGCCAAGGCGACATCCTCGGCGTCAAGCTGAGCGGCCTGCTTCCGTTTGCGTTGTTTGCGAAGTGGTCCTCGTCGGCATACAGTGCGGGCCCGCTGCGGAAGAAGCTGGAGAAGATGCTACCCGGCGACAAGGTCGCACAGATCGGCAACCGGTGGACGGAGCCGCTGCGCCTGGTTGTTCTCGCCACCGGCTTTGGAAGCGGCCAGCCGGCGCCATTCACCAACTCTCCTGAAGACATCGCGCTGGGATCCGCCAGATTCCGCGACGGCGTGCTGGCCTCCGCGATCTCACCGCTTGCAACGCCTCCGGTCTATATCAAGCCGCGTCCCGGCAAGGCGGCGTCACCACACCTCGACGGAGGAATTCATGCCGTGACGCCTTTCCAGGCGTTCTTCGATCTTGTGGCGCGATCCCCCGAGATCGAATTGACGCACGTGCTGGTGTTTTCGGCCTACCCGCCGTTCCCCAGCAGCGATACCGGAGCGGCACAGAAGAAGCCATACCCCGGCCGTCCGCAGTTCGGCGACATCGGGGCCCGGATGGACGCGCTCATTTCCGAATCCTCGATCTCAAAGGAAATCAGTCTCGCTTGGGCGGCAATCGAGTTGCGCAACAAAGGCGTGAGCGCGGACAAAGTCAGAGAGCGAACCGGACTCTACATTCCGAAGGCGCCACAGGAGCTGATTCTGTACGCTCCAAAAACGCGCCTGGGCTGGGACAACCTGAAATTCGACAAATCGGAAATGACAGAGATGTTCAACCGCGGACGGGACGCAACACCTCGCAATTTGATTCCCTGATCCGTTTATCGAACGTCTCGCAGCGACGCCTTCAACTGCGAAACATCAGACGGCGGCGCAGGGTACTGCAGCTTCAACGCGGAAATCGTGTCTACAAGAATTTCCGAAACGGCAAGATTGCGAAACCATTTCTTATTCGCCGGGATCACATACCATGGCGCCCTCTCTGTGCTGCATCGTTCGAGCGCATCCTCATAGGCTGCAACGTAATCGTCCCAATATCCGCGATCAGTGATATCCGACAGCGCGATCTTCCAATTCTTGCGCGGGTCCTCGATCCGTTCCATCAACCGCCTCGCCTGCTCCTCCTTGCTGATGTACAGAAAGAACTTCAGAATGACGACATGATTCTTCGCCAGGATCTTCTCGAAGTCGTTAATTTGCTCGTACCGCGCCGACCATACCGCCTTGGGAACCAGATGGTGGACGCGCGCGACCAGCACATCCTCATAGTGAGAGCGATTGAAAATGCCGATCTCGCCGCGCCGTGGCACAGCCCGATGAACGCGCCACAGAAAATCATGGTGCAACTCTTCTTCGGTGGGCGGCTTGAATGAGGTCACACGGCACGACTGCGGATTGAGACCTGTCATCACGTGCCGTATGGTGCCATCTTTGCCTCCGGCATCCATGCCCTGGAGCACCACCAGCACGGCATACTTGTTGCAGGCAGCCAGCACCATTTGCTGGTTGAACAGCTCTTTGATGTTCGTCTGGAGTTCTGCTTCACATTCCCGCTGGCTCTTCAAACCAGCGGTGTCGTCCGGATCGTATTTCGACAGCTTCACCCGTTTTCCGGGCTTCAGCACAAATCGGTTCGCCAGGCGGCCTTTGATTTTCGACATGGTCGTGAGTGCCGATTCTAACGCAAGATCAGGACCAGGTGCTCTCCGGCGGTCGCGGCGCCCGGCGGTCGCGGCGCCCGGCGCTCGCGCGGCGTTTGGTAACATCGAAGGCTGCCATGAAAGCCTGCCTGCTTGCACTTGCCCTCTCGTCCGCCCTATTGGCGGGCGATACCCTGGATGTTTTCGGCCACCGTTGGACGGTGTTGCAGGCGTCGGACTGGGCGGTCGAGGACGGCGTCCTGAAGCTTCTTACCTCGGCCGGCCCGCTTCCGGGCGTGCCGCGACGCCCGCGACAGTTCGCGCTCGCTGAGACGCCGCCGTTTCGCAAGGTCACTGTGGAGGCGGAAATCCGTCGCGGCAAGCGGAGTCTGATCCTGGTCTATGCGTGGCAAGACGAATCTCATTTCAACTACGCGCACATTTCTTCGGACACGGCCGCGAAACAGCCGGTGCACAACGGCATGTTTCACGTATTTGGCGGCGAGCGTGTTCGTATCTCCGCTCTCGACGGCCCGGATTCGCTGCCAACCCAGGAATGGACTCCCGTGAAGCTGGTGTTCGATGGCGATGCGGGCCGCTGCCACGTGGAAGTGAACGGGAAGCGCAATGACAGCCTGGATGCCGTAGATCTGAGCCTGCGGTTTGGCCGCGTGGGTCTGGGCTCGTTCGACGAGATCGGCGATTTTCGGAAGGTGAAGATCACCGGGACGCCGCGAAGTGACGGCGTGGTGGGGCGGAAGTAGCGTGCCATAATGTCTTGTCCACACGGGTCAAGATCATGCCAGTCAAAGCCGCTGTGCTCACAGCCTATCAGCAGCCTCTCGCGATTCGCGATTTTCCGGACCCGCCCGCGCCCGCGCCGGGAGAAGCGCTGGTGCGAGTGGAGATCGCGGGCATCTGCGGCACCGACGTTCACTTGTGGCTCGGCCAGCTTCCGATTCCGATCCCTGTAATTCTGGGACACGAGACCGCGGGCCGCATCGAAAAGCTCGGCGCTGGCCTCGAAAAGGACT
Organism: Bryobacteraceae bacterium; assembly: GCA_050746825.1. Taxonomy (GTDB): domain Bacteria; phylum Acidobacteriota; class Terriglobia; order Bryobacterales; family Bryobacteraceae; genus JBOGMR01. Next base: position 13,171 of record JBOGMR010000633.1, read on the forward strand.
GGCGCGGGCAGCCGCTTCGCGAAGGCGATCGTGTCACGTGGGCCAGCTCGATCACCTGCGGCGAGTGCTTCTACTGCCGCGTGAAGCTCCAGCCGACCCGTTGTGTGTCGCGCAAGGCGTACGGAATTTCGTATTGCGCCGGCGAACCGCCTCACTTGCGCGGCGGCTACGCCGAAAAGATTCTGCTGCGCGCCGGCACCGCGCTGTTTCGACTACCCGATTCGCTGCCGCCGGAGGCCGTGGTGGGCGCGGGCTGCGGCCTGGTCACCGCGATTCACGGACTCGAGCGGGCGCCGGTCGAATGGGGCGACGTCGTGGGGG
>JBOGMR010000634.1:0-11150 GCA_050746825.1 Bryobacteraceae bacterium
GTGTAGTTGATGCAGATGAGGTCGTCTTCCTGTGGTTCAGCCGCCCCCGTGAACGGGAAGAAACCGGACGCCAGCAAGCCTTCATAATCGTCGGTCACGAACTTCAGAAGCGGCAGTTCAGACATCGCTGGCTGAAGGATCGGGAGCAGTTGAGGATCGGCGATCAGCACTTTGGCGCCGCAGTGGTTGAGGATCCAGACCAGCTCGGCCGCTTTGAGGCGAGTGTTGAGCATCACAAGCACCGCGCCGGCGAGCGGCACGGCGAAGTGTGGCTCGAGTGCCATAGGCGTATTCGGCGCGAGCACGGCCACGCGATCTCCCGGCCCAACTTCGAGGCTGCGGAGCGCTGAAGCCAGCCGGTGCACGCGCTCATTGAACTCAGCGTAGGTGAATCGCCGCTCGCCATCCACGACGGCGACCTTGTCGCGATACACGAACGCGCTGCGGGCCAGAAAATCGAGTGGAGTCAGGGGTCGCTTCATAGCGAGTACTGATGATACGACAGGCGGCGTCCGGTGTGATAGGCTTGCCTTCGAGCTTATGAAGCCGCTCGTTTTCGTTGCATGTGCGGCGGTCGCCGCCGCGGTTGGCGTTGCCTGGTTCCAGGGTCAGCCGCGCACCGCGCGTGCCGCCGAGCCGGAGCGCATCGCCCTGCTGATCCGCTTCGGAATGGACGACGCCAAGGATGTCGACTGGAGCGGAAGCATCGAGCCTGCTCCGGCGCGTCTCAGTAGTTGGCAATTTGACGCGCAGGATCTGGCCGAGGCGGCCCGCTGGAAGTGCACGACGCGCCGGCAGCGTTATTGGGACACTCCCTATGAGCGCAGAATGGGCCCCACGTCGCAGCTCGACAAGGTAACTCGCAAGGGAGTCGTGGTCGAGTATGAAGCCTCGACGGTCCGGACGATTCAGGTCCGGACAAGCCAGGGCGATTTTTCTTTCGAGCCGGACGGATCGCTGTGGACGGCCCCGCGCCGCTTTCTCGGAGGCCGGGTGGAAGTGAGTGCCGCGCCAGCTACGGCGACGGTAACCGGGCCGAGCGAAGACGAAGATTTCCCGTCGATGATCGAATCTCGCGACGGCAAGTTATGGATGGCGTACCAGTCCTTCACGGCGGGAGCGCCGGGCACGGGCGGCGATCAGATCTTCGTGCGCAGGCGCGTGACAGGCGTGTGGTCGAAGCCGGAGCCGGTCGCAACCGCCGGTGGCGACTACTACCGGACCGCGCTCGCGGAAGATGGCGCCGGCCGCATCTGGGTGGTGTGGTCGGCGCAGGTCAAAGGCGACTTCGATTTGTACGCGCGTCGATTCGATGGGCGTCGATGGTCCGCGATCGAGCGGCTGACGGACGCACCCGGCCCCGACATCTATCACGCCCTCACCCGGGATCGTGCGGGAAACTTGTCCCTGGTATGGCAGAGCGCGCGTCACGGTAATTTCGACATTTATCTTCGCGTGTTCGACGGCAAGTCATGGTCGAGAGAGCAGCAGGTCTCGAGCGATGCCGCGAATGATTGGGAGCCTGCCGTTGCGGCTGCGCCTGATGGCTCGGTCGCGATCCTCTGGGATAGCTACGCCCGCGGTAACTACGACGTGCTGGCGCGAACCTGGCGTCGCGGCGCGTTGGGCGAGATCGCGCCGATCGCCGCCAGCGGTGCTTTCGAAGCGCGCTCCTCGGCGCAGTACGATGCGAAGGGCCGTCTCTGGATCGCATTCGAGGAAGGCGACTGGAACTGGGGCAAGGACTACGGGCAGGATATCCCCGAGAGCGGTCGCGGGCTTCTCGTGCGGCGGAATATCCGCGTCGCGATTCTCGACGGCGGCAAATTGTTGGAGCCTTCGGCCCGGCTCGCCGATGCGCTGCCGCCGGAATTCCGGCAGGCATTCGTTCAGCCGCGCCTCACGTTCGACCGCGGCGGCAACCTGTTTGTGCTCTTCCGATATCGCGTGAACCTGCCGCAGGCCCGCGGCGAGAGAACTTATCGGGGGCTTTGGAAACTTGGCGCGACGTCGTTGCGAAACGGGCAATGGACACAGGCCATCGAATTCCCGGAAGGCTACGGCCGCATCGACGCCCCGGCCGCGCTGGCCCTGTCGCGGGACGGAAATCTTTACACCGCCTGGACCACGGACGGCCGACGCTGGCCGATCGGGCATCCCGATGTGCAGGATTTGATGTTCTCGCGCATCCCCTCCGGAACCGCGGGCGCAGAACCGGCGCTTGCAGCCTTTGCGCCGAGCGCCGAAAATCTGCCGCTCTCGCATTCCGCCGAGACGAAGGATGTCGCGCGCGTGCGTGCCTATCGCGTGCAGACCGGCGCCCGCTCGCTGCGCATCGTGCGCGGCGACATCCACCGTCATACCGACATCTCCTGGGACGGCAACCGCGACGGCTCCCTCGACGACAGCTATCGCTATGCGCTCGACGCCGCCTCCATGGACTACCTCGGCGTGTGCGACCATCAGGCGGGCAACATGGTGCCGTACAGTTGGTGGATGATTCAAAAGGCAGTCGATCGCTTCACAATTCCCGGCCGCTTCATCCCGCTCTACTCCTACGAGCGCAGTCTGCCGTATCCGAACGGGCATCGCAACGTGCTGTTTGCGGAGCGCGGCCGCCCGGTACTCGCGATTCCGGAAGCCGAGCAGCGCGGCAATGAGGGAGCCGCGAGACTCTACCAGTATCTCCGCCGTCTCGGCGGCGTCACCAGCTCGCACACCTCAGCCACCGGCGCCGGCACCGATTGGCGCGACAACGACGCGGAGCTCGAGCCGGTGGTCGAGATCTATCAAGGCTACCGCCGCAACTATGAAGGGCCGGGGACTCCGCGTGCGCCTCGTGCCGGCGAGGAGGCGAAGTTCTCCGCCGGCTTCGTATGGAACGCGTGGGCCAAGGGAATCAAGATGGGCGTGCAGTCGAGCTCCGACCACGTCTCGACGCATATCTCGTATGCGTCGTTCTACGTCGATCGCATGGACCGGCGTGCGATCCTCGAAGCGGCCAAGGCGCGGCGCTCGTTCGCGTCGACGGACAACCTGATTGTCGACCTCCGCCTCGGCGGCCATTTCATGGGCGAGAGTTTTCGCACCAGCGAGTCACCGCCAATCCACGTCTATGCCGCAGGCACGGGCGACATCCAGCGCGTCGAACTCATCCGCAATAACCGCGCGATCTACACCTTCCCAGGAAATGGCCCGGAAGCGCGCTTCACGTTCACCGACGCGGATCGCAAAACAGGCGAGTTCTATTACTACATTCGCGTCGAACAGAAGGACGGACAACTCGGCTGGAGCGCGCCGGTGTGGGTCACGTACGAGTAGGGCTGGCGTCGGCGTGATAGGAGCTGCGCACCAGCGGGCCGGATTCGACGTGCCGGAATCCCATTTCATATCCGGCGCGCCGCAAGTCATCGAATTCCTCCGGCGCAACGTAGCGTACGATCGGCAGGTGTTTGGGCGACGGACGCAGATACTGGCCGAGCGTGAGAATCTCGACGTGGTGCTCGCGAAGATCGCGCATCACCGTCCGCACTTCGTCACTGGTTTCGCCGAGTCCTAGCATCAAGCCCGACTTGGTGGGAATCCCGCCTCCCGCCCGGCTCGCGTACGCAAGCAGGTCCAGCGAGCGCTCATAGCGCGCGCCGAGCCGCACCTGACGATACAGCCGAGGCACAGTCTCGGTGTTGTGATTGAGGACGTCCGGCCGCGCCTCGAGTACAACCTCCATCGCCTCATGCGAGCCCTGGAAATCCGGCACGAGCACTTCGACGCCACATCCCGGCACGCGCTCGCGGATCGCGCGGATCGTCATGGCGAACAGCTCCGCCCCGCCATCCTTGCGATCGTCGCGATTCACGCTGGTGATCACCGCAAACCGCAGCCCCAGCGCGCCGACGGCTTCCGCCACTCGCCGTGGCTCGTCGTAGTCGACCTCGAGCGGCGCGCCTTTCTGTACGGCGCAGAATCCGCATCGGCGGGTGCACACATTGCCGAGGATCATGAAAGTCGCCGTGCGCCGGTTCCAGCATTCGCCCGTATTGGGACAGGCCGCGCTCTCGCAAACGGTATGCAGGCGCAGGCGCTCCACCAGCGACTTCAGCTCGCGGTAGTTTTCGCCCACCGGCGCCGGCGCGCGCAACCACGCAGGTCGCGGCTGCCGCTGTGGAGTGATCGTAACGAGCACTAGAATTTCATTCTAGCAACCCGGCCTGGCGCAGCCGGTTTTCGAGGATCAGTTCGTCGCGGAAATTCTCGACAGTTGGGAGCCACTCCTCCGCGCCTTCGAGCGCGCCTTCCGGGATCAGGCCGGCGATCTCACTTCCGGCGATGCCGGCTCCCTCGCGCGCCGCCTCCTCGCGCACGGCCGCGAAAACTACATGCACCGGCGTGCGCTCGAAGTCCGTCAGATTCATCGTGACCTGCGCCAGCTTCCGCGACGCAAGCGGTACGCCGAGCGCCTTCACGCAAGGCAGGCCGCCCGACGCCTCGCGAATTTTCGCGGCGATTCGCTTCGCGATCGCTACATCCGCCGTCGTCAGATTCACGTTGAATGCGATCAGAAACTTCCGCGCCCCCACCACCGTCGCGCCTGCCGTGGGGTGGCGCGCGACATCCCCAAAGTCGGGGCGGCGGGTAGGATCGCGGCGAATCTCCGGCAGATTCGCGCACTCCGGCCTCAACGCCGCAGCCTCGTAGAGATAGACGGGCACGCCCAACTCACGCCAGATCCGCTCGCCCGTGATGCGCGCAATCTGCACACAGGCCTCCAGATCGATCTCACGAACAGGAACGAACGGCACTACGTCCGCGGCGCCGATGCGCGGATGCACGCCGGAATGTCGCGCGAGATCGATCCGGCGCGCTGCCTCCGCCACGGCGCGGAAGCCTGCTTCGCTTACCGCCTCGGGCGGACCGGCAAATGTGATCACCGAGCGATTGTGATCCGGATCCGACGTGCGGTCGAGCACCGCAACCGGCGCCGTGCGAATGGCTCGTTCGATCGAGTCGATCACCCGCGCATCCCGCCCTTCGGAAAAATTCGGGACGCACTCGACGATCGGCCCGCCTCGCGTCATCGCAGCTTCGGCCACGTCTCCGCCCGGCCCTCCTGATAGACGACCACGCCCAGCTTCATCGCGAGGTGTACTTGATTGACGCCGAACTGATAGGCGATGTCACGATAGTCGGAGCAGTTGAGCAACAGCAAGTCGGCTTGCTTACCGGGCTCGAACGATCCGAGGCGATGTTCGAGCCGCAGCGCGCAGGCCCCGTTGAACGTCGAGGCCATCAGCGCTTCTTCGGTGGTCATGCCCAACTCTGCGCTGGCTAGCGTGATCATCGCCTGCATGCTATAAGATCCTCCTCCTTCGGGCCCGAAGTTCGACGCGAGCGCCACCGCCGCGCCACGATCGATGAACCGTCGGGCCGGGGGCAGGCGGCCGCGCCACAACGCGCGCGCCGGAATCAGAGTCGCGATGGTTTCGGAATCCGCCAGGGCGGCGATTTCCGCCTCCCCTGCGTCTTCGAGATGATCCACCGACACGGCTTCCATTTCGAGCGCCAACCGGACTGCCTCCGCGCTGGGCGACTCGCCGGCATGCACTTTGAGGAGAAACCCCGCCTCCCGCGCCGTACGAAGATAACGCCGCGACTGCTCCTCGTTGAAGCGGCCCGGCTCGCAGGCGACATCGACAAACCGCGCCAGCTTGCGTTTCCGGATCTGCGTAAACAACGACGTCATCGAGTCGAGAAAGCGGTCCGGCTCGCCGGCAAACTCCGGCGGCAGAAATCGCGCACCCATAAACGTCGGCACCAGATCCCACGGACCCTCGCCCACTCGCGAGCAAACGCGCAACATTTTGAACTCGTTTTTTCGATCGAGCCCATAGCCGGATTTCGCTTCGAACGTGGTCGTGCCATGGCGGAGCATTCCTGCAGCTACGGCTCGAGCGCGAGCTTCGAGCCGGCTGGACTGCATTCCGCGAACGTTTCTCGTGGCCGCCAGCAGCAGCGCATCGCCCTCAAGATCCATTCGCGCCCCGCCCCCGACAAGGTGCGTATGGCTGTCTACGAATCCAGGCATGACAACACGGCCGGCGGCATTGATTTCCGGTGCTGAGCGGGCTGCCTTGAGATTTTCCACGCGCCGTGTCGGACCGATGTCCAGGATGACGCCATCCCGCACTAACAGAGCCCCATCAGGAATGATCGCCAGATTCCCAAGTTCTAAGCCCCGCCTCGGTCCCCGTCTCCCCCGCAACGTGACCAGTTGGCGGGCCCCGCGCACCAAAAACAAGTGCGCCATTGACTTTGTTACTGTAGCACGGTGAACCGGAAAACCCTGGAACGCGTGCTTTCAAAAGCGGGTCTGGGCTCCCGTACAGAGGCGCGCCGGTGGATCGCCGAAGGACGCGTGCGCATTAACGGCACACTGATCCAGACGCCGGATTATTGGGTGAATGCCGAAACGGACCGGGTCACGTTCGACGGACAGCCGCTGCGGGCGGCCCGCAAGATCTACTTACTCTTGTACAAGCCAAAGCGATACCTCACTACTTATCAGGACCCCGAGGGCCGGCCCACCGTGTACCAACTGATTGAAGATTTACACTCGTTTATTTCCCCTGTGGGACGGCTCGATCTCGACACTAGCGGCTTGCTGCTCATGACCAACGACACGGCGCTGATAGAACGGCTCACAAATCCCGATCGCAAAGTACCGAAAATCTATCAAATCAAGTGCGCAACGCGGATCTCCGGCGAACAGCTCGAGCGGCTGCGCCGCCCGGTGGCGCTGAGCGACGGGCCGACGCGGCCTGCAATCGTCAAGCGCCTGCGCGACTCGGGCAAATACAGCTTCCTGGAAATGACGCTGACCGAAGGCCGCAACCGCCAGGTGCGGCGGATGATCGAGGCGGTCGGAAGCAAAGTGTTGAAGCTGGTGCGGACGGGCATCGGAGATCTCCGTATCGGCGATTTGCAGATCGGGAAGTATCGGATGCTGACCAGGCGCGAGGTGGAAGCATTGACGGGGCGAGTCGAGCGCTCGCGTGGTAAAAGGAGAGAGAGCCGATGAGCAGCGGGCAAGATTCGTTGATGACCGCGGTGGATGGCCAGCCGCTCTGGCCCGAGTCGCTGCGGATTCTCGAGTACCTGCATTCGCGTGCCGCCGGGATGAATGCCGCCGACCTTCGGGCGCGCGTGCGTGCCGCTGCGGACGAACTCGAGCGGGCGGTGTCCGATGTCGCCGATGCCGATGCGCGCGCTCGTCCGGTCCCTGGTAAGTGGACGATGGCCGAGGTGGTGGACCACATGGCGCAAAGCACGATTCGCGCCGCGGACGAGTTGCGCCATTTGCTGGCGGGACGGCGCCCGCCGGGGCCGCCGATCTACGAAGCGCTGCGCTCGGGGGCGCCGGCTTGGGCTCCGTGGAGTGAACTGGTTGACGGTTTGCGTGCAGCCAACGGCGAAGTCGATGCGGTGCTCGCCGGGGCTGCCGATGAATTGGCCTCGACGGCGGCCGCGCGCGCGATCCTGATCGGCACTCGCGCCTCGACCGATGGTGCAGCCGCCACTCAAGCCTTCGTTGCCGAGTTAAGCTGGAAAGAGTACACTCTGGTACAGCGCCTGCATCTTCTGGAACACCGCGCTCAGGTACGTAAGCTACGCGAGGCCTTGGGGCACTAAGAACCGGCCGCAGAGACAATATGGCTCCCCCCGCTCCCGCTCCGGACGCCACATCTATCATCGACCTCATCGAAGCTTTCCGCCGCTCCAAGGCGATGTTCACGGCGGTCAGCATGGGCTTATTCGATCGTCTGCAACTGGGCGCCAAATCCGCCTCCGCCCTGGCCGAGGAAACCGGCGTCAGCGAAGACGGGCTGGCGCGGTTGCTCGACGCTTGCGCCGGGCTCGGCCTGATCCACAAGCATGACGGCTGCTACTCGAACGCGCCGGTCGCCGAGACCTTTTTGTGCCGCTCGGCTCCGCGATCGCTGGCAGGCTACGTCCTGTACTCGGACCGCATGCTGTATCCGCTGTGGGCGCATCTGGAAGACGCCGTTCGAGAAGGAACGCATCGCTGGGCGCAAACGTTCGGAGTGAAGGGACCGATCTTCGACAATTTCTTCCGCACCGAAGAGTCGCTGCGGACATTCGTCCAGGGGATGCACGGATTCGGCGTGCTGAGCTCGCCGCGTGTGGTTGCCACATTCGACTTGTCTCGCTTCCGGAAGCTGGTGGACCTGGGAGGCGCTACGGGACATCTCGCCATCGCGGCCTGCGAACGTTACCCGGCGATGCGCGCTGTGGTGTTCGATCTTGCGCCTGTGGTGGAGCTGGCTCGCGAAGTCGTCGGAAAGTCCAGCGTTGCCGATCGCGTGGATCTCATCGCGGGTGACTTTTTTTCCGGTGACCTGCCGGAGGCTGACCTGTACGCGGTCGGTCAGATCCTGCATGATTGGTCCGAGGCGAAGATCGTCGCGTTGCTGGATAAGATATTCCGGCGACTCAGACGGGGCGGCGGCCTGCTGATCGCCGAGCGGCTGCTCGACCCGGACAAGGCCGGACCGACTTCCACTCACATGCAGTCGCTGAATATGCTGGTCTGCACGGAAGGCAGGGAGCGCACGATCGAGGAGTATACGGAACTGCTGCGGGCTGCTGGTTTCGCGACGGTCGAGGGAAAGCGCACCGGCGCGCCGCGCGATGCGGTGCTCGCGATCAAGTGACGGCTCACTCCCAGCGCAATGCCGTGATCGGATCCACGCGCGCCATTCTCCTCGCCGGCAGGTAGCCTGCGAGCGCGGCCACGGCCAGGATCGCCACAGTGGCGCCCGCCAGAGTAACGGGGTCGGCCGGCGTCAGTTCGAACAAAGCGCTGGCCAGTACCCGAGTCAATGCAATCGAAGCGAGCACTCCGGCCGCCGCACCGGCCGACGCCATTCCAAGCGTTTCGCGGAGCATGAGCCAGATCAAGTCCCCGCTGCGCGCGCCGAGCGCCATCCGCACCCCGGCTTCGCCTGTGCGCCGCGAGACGGCGTACGACATCAGGCCGTAGAGTCCTACACAAGCCAGCACCAGCGCCAGCATTCCGAATACACCCGACGCGCTGGCGAGCAATCGGTCCTGACTGATCGATCTCTCGATGAGGCTCGCCTGGGTGGTTACATTTCCGAGGCGCAGGTTCTGGTTCGCGCTCCGCAAGGTCTGCGGCAGCGCGGACAGGAGCCCCGCGGGCGGGCCCGCCGTCCGGACTTCGATAGTCATCTCCGCCTGCGGCATCTGGCGGTAGGGCAGGTAGACGATTCGCGGCGCGGCCTGGCGCAGGCTCCTGTACTTGGCGTCGCGCACCACGCCGATGATTTCGATCGGCCCTCTCAGATTGCGATGATCCATGGCGAACGGTTTTCCCAGCGCCTCCTGACCCGCGAAATAGTATCGCGCCATGGCTTCGTTGACGATGGCGACGCGCGGCGCCGTCTCGTGATCCTGAGGCGCGAAGTCGCGGCCCTTGACGAGCGCGGTCCCCATGGTTTCGAAGAACCGCGGCGCGACTGTCAGGATGACGGCCTCGCGGTCTTCGCCGGGCCGGGGGTTGTACCCGGGCGCGATCACGGCTTCGGTCCACATGTTGCCGCCGAACAGGCTTTCGCTCGACATGCTCGCTGAGCGCACCCCGGGAACCGCCTGGAGCCGGTCGAGCGCATCCTGATACACCCTGCTTCGGTCCCGGACCGGGCCTACGGCGCGCGCCTCGAGGAGCACCACGCGCTGTTTTTCGAATCCAGCGTCGAACGTGCGCAGGTTGTAGAGGCTTCGCGCGCAGAGTGCGGCGCCCGCCACCAGCACCACGGAAAGCGCCACTTGCGCCATCGCCAGGATCCTGCCCAGGCGCAGCTCGCCGGGCGCTCCGCGGCTTCCGGCTCCGGATTTCAGCATCGGGTTCAGATTGAGACGCGTCGCGCGCAGAGCCGGCGCGAGGCCGAAGCCGATCCCCGCCAGCGCCGCAATCGCGGCCGTGAACGAGAGCACGCGCACATCGAGACGGAATGGCAGCGAGGCGCGCACGTAGGTGAGCAGCAAATCGCGCGACCAGTACGCGACGGCCAGGCCCAGCGCGCCGCCGAGCAGCGAGAGCAGCACGCTCTCGGTCAGGAACTGCCGCGCAATACGCCCACGTCCGGCGCCGATCGCGAGGCGCACGGCGATTTCCTTCTGCCGCGCCGTGGCCCGCGCCAACAGCAGGTTGGCTACATTCGCACACGCCATCAGCAACACCAGCCCTACTGCGGACATGAGAATCCAGAGCGGCTTGGAGAAACGGCGCCGCAGCGTCGTTAATCCGCCGCCCGCCGCCGTGACTTCGAGCTTCGGCGCCGGCTGGGCGCCGAACCACTCCGGTTGGAGTTGACGCATCATTACGTCGACGGCGGCGCGGGCCTGCTCCACGCTGACCCCCGCCTTGCGGCGCGCCATGACGCGCAGCACGAATGCCACGCGGTTGTCGAGCGTGCGCCTGTCCAGAAGCTCGGAAATCGGGAGCCACAGATCGATCTTGCGGCCTGTCTCCACACCCGAGAATTCCGGCGGTGCGACTCCGATGATCGTGTAGGCTGTGCCGCCCAGCGCGATTGTTTTTCCGGGGACCGCCCGGTCATGCGCCAGGGCGCGCTGCCAGAAGCCGTGGCTGATCACGGCAACTTTGCCGCCGTCTTCTTCGACGAATCCGCGGCCGAGCACGGGCCTTGCGCCCAGCACATCGAAGTACGCCGTCGACACGCCGGAGGCCCGCACGTCGTGAGCCGCGCCGGCGACCCGAATTCCTGCGACCAATTCGCCTCCCACCGCGAATGCGCCTGAGAAGACCTCGCGCTGCGCCTGCACTTCGCGGAAGAGCGGATAGCTGACAATCCCCGACGCATCCGCTCTGTGGACCTCGACCAGCTCTCCGGGGCGCTCGACCGGTAACCGCTTGAGCAGCACCTCGTCAAGCAGGCTGAAGATGGCCGTGTTCGAGCCGATGCCGAGGGCGAGCGAGAGTATCGCCACCGTCGTGAACGCCGGAGCGCGCAGCATGAGCCGCACCGCATAGCGAATGTCCTGCACCATCATGCAGACCATCGTATCAAGCGATCACCGTGGCGCCTGGG
>JBOGMR010000635.1:0-11579 GCA_050746825.1 Bryobacteraceae bacterium
ACGGAAGCACGCGATGGCTGTGGAAGGATCAGGATGTTCGTGAGGCGATCCGCTATGTGGTCGAGGAGCAAGGGGGACGTGCCGTGAGGCGCGCCAACCGCTCGCTCACGCTCGCGGCTCAGTTACAGGTCGCGCCTCGGACCGATCCGCCGTGCGACCACTCTTATGTCGCGCACCTCAGCATCGTCGTAACATAGAATATGTCCGCGCAAATCCTTGACGCCGATACCCCATCAACTATCGACCAGGTGCGTGCGTTATTTCAGGAATACTGGGCCTCCTTCGGCTTCACCCCGTGCTTTCAGGGATTCCAAAGCGAATTAGATGCTCTCCCCGGCGCCTACGCGGCCCCCCTCGGGCGATTATTACTCGCGACCATCGATGGCGAAGCCGCCGGATGCATCGCGCTGCGCCCGGTCGACGAAACCCGCTGCGAGGCCAAGCGTCTCTATGTGCGGCCAAAGTTCCGTGGCTCGGGTCTCGGCCGCGCGTTGCTCGAGCGCATCATCGAAGAAGCCCGCGCCGCCGGGTACAAAGAACTGATCGGCGACACGCTGCCGGTCATGGATCGGGCCCTCGTGCTGTACGACCGCATCGGATTCGAGCGCGTCGCCGCCCGCAGCGGCGGCGCCGAGGATACGATCTACATCCGAATGCCGCTATGAACGATGACCTCACCCTCCGGCGGCAACGCGTCATCGAGACATCGAAGCTGCGAGGCTATGCCCTCTATGCCGAAATCGCGGCTCTCCTTCCCGAGGACTCCTCCGATGGCCCCGGGATCGACGAAATTCTGGCGTGGCTCGATCGGGAAGGTGTTGACCTTCTCGAAGCAAAGCCGCAGCCTATTTGGGACTTCACTGAGTGGAGCGATGATCCTGTGGCTTTTTACCTGCGCGAGGTGGCCGCCTTGCCGCCGCTTACTCCAGATCGCGAGCGGATCTTGACCGAACGGACCCGCGGTAACGGTCCCGAGGCGGAAGTCGCAAAGAAAGACCTGGTCGCGGGGTGTCTCCTCCGAGTTGTCTATGTGGCCCTGCACTACACTAGCGTCACACGGCACATCCTTTATCTCATTCAGGACGGGAATGAAACTCTAATGAAAGCAGTCAACAACTTCGACAGCAGTCGCGGCTACCGTTTCTCCGCCTACGCTACTTGGCACTTGCACCGCTTGCTGAGCCGCGTCGAACCACCACCTTCTCAGAAGTGACCCGCGGCGGTCACGAAATCCGCGGCTTTTTCCGTTCACACCCAACCCACTTCCATTCAAAAGCTTGTACGCCTTCCCGGAACCTGGGTACCCTTCTCGCGCACCGGTCTCCCAAACCCCGCATGCTACCCTGATGGCGGCAGAGGCCCATTCACCTGCCATTGCTCTCTTACAACTGAATATCGGCCGTGCGAGAAGCGCCCTCAAATCCCATCTCTCCCTCGAAGCCACCGATCCGTGGTACGGCCCGCCTGCCCACAGAAAAAAAACAAGATACGTAGCCGGCGAGGCTCCTGAACCCCCTGAACCCCTTTGAATCACTTCTGAAAAAACGAACCCAATCCCAAAAACGGACACCCTCCACGCCTAAATCGCCCGCAAAACTCCCCCGACGCCGGAGTATCATCGAAAACGTGACTCATGAAGAGATCCGCCTGAGAGAGTCCCGCGAGCGGCGCGTCCACTGGAAACGCTGGGGCCCCTACTTGAGTGAGCGCGCCTGGGGCACCGTCCGCGAAGACTACAGTCCGAACGGCGCCGCGTGGGAATATTTTCCGCACGACCACGCGCGCTCGAAAGCCTACCGCTGGGGAGAGGACGGCCTCGGAGGCATCTGCGACCGCCGTCAATTTCTCTGCTTCGCGCTCGCGCTCTGGAACGGGCGCGATCCCATCCTCAAGGAGCGCCTGTTCGGCCTGACCGGCAAGGAGGGCAATCACGGCGAGGACGTCAATGAGTATTACTTGTATCTCGACTCGACCCCGACGCATTCCTACATGAAGTATCTGTACAAGTACCCGCATGCGGCGTATCCCTACGCGTGGCTGGTCGAAGAAAATCGGCGTCGCGGGCGCCAGGATTTCGAGTTCGAGTTGCTCGACACCGGCGTGTTCGCCGAAGACCGCTACTTCGACGTGTTTGCCGAATACGCTAAAGACGGTCCCGAAAACTACTGCATAAAAATCAGCGTGGCGAACCGCGGCCCCGAATCGGCCACACTCGATCTGCTCCCCACGATCTGGTTCCGCAACACCTGGTCGTGGACTTTCGGGAGTCCGAAACCGTCCCTTCGGCGCGTCACCGGCAGTGGCGGCGCTGCCCTCGTCGACGGCGAGCACTTTTACCTCAATCGCCGCCGCCTCTACTGCGAAGGATCGCCCGAGCTGCTGTTCACCGAAAACGAAACCAATGCCCAGAGGCTCTACGGCGCAACGAATCCTTCGCCTTACGTGAAGGACGGAATCAACGACTACATCGTCCACGGCGCGCGCCAGGCCGTGAATCCCGCGCAAACCGGAACGAAGGCCTCGGCCCACTACCGCCTGACGGCCGGGCCCGGCGAGACGAAAGTGGTGCGGCTGAAACTGGTCGACGGTGAGATGGACCGTCATCGCGACCGGTCTGTGTTCGATGATTTCGATGACATCTTTGCCGCGCGCCTTGCCGAGGCTGACGAGTTCTACCAGCCCCTCGCTCCGCCCGATGTTTCCGGCGATGCGCGGCGCGTGCAGCGGCAGGCTTTTGCAGGCATGTTGTGGTCGAAGCAGTTCTACCACTACGACGTCGAGACCTGGCTTCACGGCGATCCCGCGCTCCCGGCGCCTCCGCCTGACCGTCTGCGGGGGCGCAATGCCGAATGGCGGCATCTGTACAACGCCGACGTGATCTCGATGCCCGACAAATGGGAATATCCCTGGTACGCCGCCTGGGACCTCGGGTTTCACTGCATCGCGCTGGCGCTGGTCGATGCCGAGTTCGCAAAAGAGCAGCTCGTTCTGATGTTGCGCGAATGGTACATGCATCCCAACGGGCAGATCCCCGCCTACGAGTGGGCGTTCAGCGACGTGAATCCGCCGGTCCACGCCTGGGCGGCGTGGCGCGTCTACAAGATCGACAAGAAGCGGCAGGGGAAACCGGACCGGCTGTTTCTCGAGCGCATCTTTCACAAGCTGCTCCTGAATTTCACGTGGTGGGTGAACCGGAAAGACGCGGAGGGCAACAACCTGTTTCAGGGCGGCTTCCTCGGGCTCGACAATATCGGCGTGTTCGACCGTTCCAAGCCGTTGCCGACGGGAGGGAATCTCGAACAGTCGGACGGCACCAGTTGGATGGCGATGTACACGCTCAACATGCTGGCCATCGCGCTCGAGCTGTCGACCTTCGACGCCGCCTATGAAGACGTCGCCAGCAAATTCTTCGAGCATTTCGTTCACATCACCGAAGCGATGAATCACATCGGCCAGGACGGCTTCGGCCTGTGGGACGAGCCGGACGGCTTCTACTACGACGTGCTCCATTTTCCGGATGGCTCACACGAGCCGATGAAGATCCGGTCCATGGTGGGGCTGATTCCACTGCTGGCGGTCGAGACGCTGGATCCCGAGGTGGTGAACCGGCTGCCGGGTTTCCGGCGCCGCATGGAGTGGTTCCTCAAGAACCGCGAGAATGTGCAGCAGCATATCGACGAGCAGCCGGCGCCCAACAATACCGTGCGGCGTCTGCTGGCGGTCGCGAATCTGAAGCGATTGCCGCGCGTGTTGCGCTACATGCTGGATGAGAATGAGTTCCTTTCGCCCCACGGAATCCGCGCGTTGTCGCGATACCACAAGGATCACGCTTTCTGTCTCTGGGTGAACGGCCAGGGGCACTGCGTGGACTATGAACCAGCCGAGTCGACCAGCGGCCTTTTCGGCGGCAACTCGAACTGGCGCGGGCCCATCTGGTTTCCCGTGAATTTTCTGCTGCTCGAAGCGCTCCAGAAGTTTCATCACTTCACGGGGGACGACTACAAAGTCGAGTTTCCGACAGCGTCAGGCAATTGGATCACGCTGTGGGACGTCGCGGCTGAAATCTCGCGCCGCCTGAGCCATATCTTTCTGCGGGACGAACAGGGGCGGCGCCCCGTCTACGGCGGCTCCGGGAAATTCCAGACCGATCCGCAGTGGCGCGACCTGATCTGCTTCTATGAGTATTTTCATGGAGACAACGGCGCGGGGCTCGGCGCCAGCCACCAGACGGGATGGACGGGCCTGGTTGCGAAACTGATCCAGCAAAGCGGCGAGTAACATGGCCCCTCGCGCGGGGCTCTTGACACCGAACCGCGACCGTGAGGGAGCGGCTCGTGCCCGCTACTTCAAAAAGCCGCTCACGCCCGTCTCCCGGGCGCACAACTCGTCGTTCAACGCATCGTCGAGCGCCAGAATCGCGCGGGCCGCCGCTCCCAGCCGCTGCTGCACCTCTGGCCGCAACAGCTTCTTCTGATACTGCTGCTGCGCCTTGTCCCAGCGCGTGTAGTACACATGCATCGCCCGCCGCTCGACATCCGTCCGGTTCGCGAGGCCGCCGTGCCACATATGCGCGTTCATCACCACCACGGTTCCCGCGCGGCCCGTCAGCAGCACTTCCTGCGGATGCGGAGCAGCCGGATCGGCCAGCTCCTGCTGCGGCAGCTTCCGCCAGCGGTGCGACCCGGGCACCATCCGGATGGCGCCGTTCACCGGCGTGAAGTCGTCGAGCATCCACACCGAATTACACACCCAGTAGCCCGCCTCATCGGCGATGGCTCCGCTGTCGGCGTGCAGCGGCTGCGTCACTCCGTTGTTCGGATTCGCCGAGCGCGCATTCAGGCTGCTCAGCTTGAATCGCGGGCCGAGCACCGCCGCCATGCATTCGAGCACGTGCGGATGTTGGATCACGCGCTCAAACACTTCGCCTTTGTCGACCAGGTTGGCGAGCCGCCGCGCTCCCGGCTCTTGCTTGAACTCGGCGCCTGCCGCCGCGCCCTCGGCCTCGAACAGCGAACCGATCGAGCGGCGCAGCTCATCCAGCAGCTCGGGCTCCATCAGCCCTTCGAGCGTCAGATAGCCGTCGTCATCGAGTCGTCGCCGCTCGGCCTCGCTGAGCATGGACGGAAGCCTCCAGTTCGAGCAGGATCTTCTTGACGCGGAGTCCGCCGCCGAAACCGGTCAAGCTTCCGTTCGAGCCGATCACACGGTGGCACGGCACCACAACCGCAATCGGATTCTGGCCGTTTGCGGCGCCGGCCGCGCGAAAGCCTTTCGGCGACCCGGCCTCACGGGCGATCTCGGCGTAGCTGCGCGTCTCGCCATACGGAATCCGCTCGAGCGCCTTCCATACGCGCTTCTGAAACTCGGTGCCCTCCGGCTCGAGCTGCAGCTCGAATCGCGTTCGCGCGCCCGAGAAGTACTCCGCGAGCTGCTCGAGCGCCGCCGCCACCACCGGATTCGCGGCATCGGGAATGCACGAGCCCTGATGCCGCCCGAATTCGATGCGCCGGATCCCGGTCCCGCTCGCAACCACGTGAAGCGGAATTCCCGCGAACTCGGCTTCTGCACAGCACGCGTAGCGCGCGTTCCCTTCACTCGGCATTGAAACCGAACTCCGTTCCGGCCGCTCGCACCACCAGCCGCCCCGACCCGAGCGGCTTGCCGTCCGTCGGGAAGAACACGGCGCCATCGGTCGATTGCCCCGCAATCAATCGCGTTTGCACCAGGGCGATCGCCGAAGCCGCCGCCGCCGCCTTCAACCGCGTCGACGAAACCTCGGCCAGCGCGTCCCGGCGCCGCTGCTCGTAGCCATTGGTCGACCGGATCCGCTGCATCCCATAAAGCGCCGACTCGTACGTCGATACCAGTTTGATCACGTCGCCGCGGTTCCCTCTTTCGAGCAGCGAGTCGACCACGTACCGGGCCGCCGCGGCGCGCACCACCGTGCCGTCTGAGCGCTCGAACCGGAAATCCTCCGGCTTCACCATGGCCGGGGCCCGCCCTCCGTTCGACACCGCAACTTGCAGAATCATGAACTCGCGCACGTGCACCGGCAAATGCGCGTACATCAACGTCACCCCATTGCGCGTCAGCGTCTGATACTTCAGCCCGTTCGATTCGAACTCGATCGCCTGTGGCGCCGCAACCCTTGCCGCCAGCGCAATCAACAGGAATGTCCGGGCCCACATGATATTCTCATTATGATATAAGCCGATATGCGCAACGTTGGGATCAACCCCGGCCATCACGGTCTGCGGAATATTCGAACGGCATGGTGGAATCTCGACGCCGCTCAGCTTGTTGAACACTCCATCCGCCGCGGTGAGGGTTCAATCGCCGCAGGCGGTGCGCTGGTCGTCGAAACCGGCCAGTTCACCGGCCGTTCCCCGAAGGACAAGTACATCGTCCGCGACTCATCGGCCGAATCCCAGGTGCAGTGGGGCGCGGTCAATCAGCCGCTGTCGCCCGAGAGCTTCGATCGCCTCTACGCCAAGGCCGTCGCGTTCCTGCAGGGCCAGGACATTTTTGTGCAGGATTGTTCTGGCGGCGCCGACCCGGCCTACACGCTCCCGGTCCGCGTCATCACACAGTACGCCTGGCACGCCCTGTTCGCGCGGCAGCTCTTCATCCGGCCCGATCCCGATACGGCCACCGCGCACGTCCCCGAATTCACGCTCCTCTTCGTTCCCGGCCTCCAGGCCGACCCCGGCCACGACGACACGCGCTCGGAAACCGCCATCGCCATCGACTTCACACGCCGGATCGTTCTCATCATCGGAACCAGCTACGCCGGTGAGATGAAAAAGTCGGTGTTCACCATTCTGAACTATCTGCTCCCCACGCGCGGCGTGATGCCGATGCATTGCTCCGCCAACATCGGCGCCGTCGGCGGCACAGCACTCTTCTTCGGGCTCTCCGGAACCGGCAAGACTACGCTGTCCGCCGACCCTCTCCGCAGGTTGATCGGTGACGATGAGCACGGCTGGAGCGACCGCGGCGTTTTCAACTTCGAGGGCGGCTGTTACGCCAAGTGCATCCGTTTGTCGCAGCAGAACGAGCCGCAGATTTGGAATGCGATCCGCTTCGGCACTGTGCTTGAGAACGTCGTCATGGATCCCGACACCCGCCGCCTCGATTTCGACTCCGGCCGGATCACCGAGAACACGCGCGCCGCCTATCCCGTCGACTTCATCGACAACGCAGTGATTCCCGGCGTCGGCGGCCAGCCCTCGAACGTCGTTTTCCTCACCGCCGACGCATTCGGCGTGCTGCCGCCCATTTCCCGTCTCACAACCGAGCAGGCCATGTACCACTTTCTCAGCGGGTACACGGCGAAGGTGGCCGGCACCGAGCGCGGCCTCGGCCAGGAGCCGGAAGCTACCTTCAGCGCGTGCTTCGGGGCCCCGTTTCTGCCGCGGCACCCGCGCGTCTACGCCGCGATGCTCGGCGAGAACCTGCGCCGTCACCGCGTGAGCTGCTGGCTGGTCAACACCGGTTGGGTGCGCGGGCCGTTCGGCGCCGGAGAACGCATGAAGCTGCCCTACACGCGCGCAATGCTCAACGCCGCGCTCGCCGGCCAGCTCAACGATGTGCCCGTGGAGCCGCATCCCGTATTCCGGGTGCTGGTTCCGAAGAGTTGCCCGGGAGTTCCTTCCGAGATCCTCGATGCCCGCGGAATGTGGGCCGGCAAATCCGCGTACGATCGCGCCGCCGCCGATCTCAGCGCGCGCTTCAATCAGAATTTCCGGAAGTTCGACCCGGTGGAAAAAGAGATCCTCGCCGAAGCGCCTGTCGCGGTGTGATTACTTCTTTCGCGGCGCCCGCCGCTCCTCCGCAAAATAAGGGGCAGGCTCCGGGACGGCCGCCCCGTCTTTCCGCGGCGACGACGCCCCGTAGTTGATCTTCGCTTTCGAGTCGTGCATCACCGCCTGCCCGCCACCCACCACGCCCGAGTAATCGCCGAGCAGCTCGAGCCGGTGGCCGCGCTTCTCCAGTTCGTCGCGCGCATCTTGCGGCACGCGCGTCTCGATTTGCAGGTCGCATCCGCCGAAGGTCAGCTTGGTGAAGCGCGGCGTCTCTAGCGCCGACTGGATATTCATCCCGTGATCCACCACGTTCGCGACGAACTGCGCGTGCGCCTGCGCCTGATTGTAGCCTCCCATGATCCCGAACCCGATATGCACGTTGTCCTTTTCCATGAAGCCCGGAATGATCGTGTGGAACGGGCGCTTGCGGCCAGCCAGCGCGTTGGGGTGCTTCGGATCGAGATCGAACAGACCTGCGCGGTTGTGCAGGTGGAAGCCCATGCCGTCGACGACCACGCCCGATCCGAAGCTCAGGAAGACACTCTGGATGAGCGATGCGATGTTCCCTTCTGAATCCACCGCTGCGAGGTAGATGGTGTCTGTGCCCGTGCGCGGTGGATTGCCCGGCACGGACTCGCAGCGCGCTCGCTCGCTGTCCACCAGCTTGGCCCGCTCCGCCGCATACTTCTTCGAAAGCAGGCCCGCTACCGGAATCGACCCGAACCGCGGATCGGCGATGTACCGGCGAAGGTCCGCGTACGCCAGCTTCTGCGCCTCGATCTTCCAGTGCAGCGCGCTGGCGCTCACGGCCTCGTACTGCGACAGCGGCCAGGTTTCCATGATGTTCAGCATCTCGAGCGTCGCGATGCCTTGACCGTTCGGCGGTAACTCGTAAACCTTCCAGCCGCGGTAGCCGGTCGATATCGGCTGCACCCACTCAGCGTCGAATTCCGCCAGGTCCGCCGCCGACATCGCGCCGCCCAGCTTTTCCGAAGTCCGGAGAATCGCCTTTGCGATCGGCCCTCGATAGTACGCCGCCGCACCACCCGATGCGATGCTCTTGAGCGCTCCAGCCAGTTGCGGGTTGCGGAACTCCTCGCCCACGCGTATCGCTGCGCCGTCCCGCGTGAAGAGCTTGCGGCCGTTCTCGTCGCTGTACAGCGTCGACATCGCCGCACGCCAGGTGTCCTGGATGAGCTCGGTGACCGGGAAGCCCTTCTCGGCGAAGTAGACCGCGGGTTTGAACAGGTCCGCCCACGCGACGCGCCCGAACTGAGTGTGCAGCTTCTGCCAGCCCGCCACGCACCCCGGCACGCTGACCGAATGGATGCCTTCCATCGGCATGGACGCGAGACCCTTCGATTGCAGAAACTCGCGCGTCAATCCTTTCGGCGCCCAACCGCTCGCGTTGATGCCGGTCAGCTTCCGCGTCTTCGCGTCCCAGTGCATCGCGAAAAGGTCGCCGCCGATCCCGCAACTCATCGGCTCGACCACGCCGAGCACCGCGTTTGCCGCGATCGCCGCATCCATCGCCGACCCGCCTCGCGCCAGCACCTGTGCGCCGGCTTGCGACGCCAGCGTCTGGCTGGTCGCCACGATTCCGTGCTTGGAAATCACCAGCGACCGCGCTTGCGTTCGGCTTTGAGGTTTTGAGGGCGTGGGCAGCATGATCAGCAGCAGGGCCAAACCGGCCATCTCTCCTATGGTCCGCTTCATCGAAGCCGCGATTATACCAAGCTGCCCGCGTCACCGCCCCGCCGTGACCGAATCGGCGCTGCACTGGAGTATTCTGGAATGTCGCCGCCCAATGAGCACTGACACTCTCGAAATGTTTCCGGAGTTGCTACGGCAACCGGCTGACGTCAGCACCACGGGGTTGTTACCCTCTCAAAGACTCGAGGAGATGATTGGCTCCGGCCAGATCCTGGCGAGTGCGCCGATCTCGCAGGACCAGATCCAACCATCCAGCATCGATCTGCGCCTTGGTCCGGTTGCCTATCATGTGCGAGCGAGTTTTCTGCCAGGTCCGAACGCTACCGTGCAGCGAAAGCTGCAAACCGTCAGAATCGAGGAAATCGATCTCTCGACGCCTGCGTTGCTGGAAAAAGGGACGGTCTACATCGTACCCCTTCACGAAGAACTGCGGTTGCCGGCGAGTTACTCCGCCAAGGCAAACCCCAAGAGCACCACTGGCCGCCTCGACGTTTTTATCAGGCTGATTACCGACTACGGAGACGCATTCGATGAAATTCGCGAAGGCTACAAGGGGCGGCTTTACGCGGAGATCGTTCCGCTGACCTTTCGAGTGCTGGTCCGCGAAGGGAACAAACTAAACCAGCTTCGAATCCGCCGCGGCGATCCGCCTCAGTATGACAAGACGCTGCGCGAACTCCACGAGCGGGAGCCGATCGTCTATTTGCAGGATGCGTCACCGGCAGAGCCGGTCATCCGCGACGGCCTCAAGCTATCGGTTGACCTGCAAGGCGTGAATGGGTCTAACGTGATCGGGTATCGCGCGAAGAAGGAAGCCCCTCCGGTTGACCTGGCTCGAGTGAACTACTACGACCCGGCAGACTTTTGGGAGCCGCTGTATCGCAGCCCGGAGAACTCGGTTGTACTTAAGCCCGGAGACTTCTACATTCTCACGTCGAAGGAGAAGGTAAGCGTCCCGCCACACATGGCGGCGGAAATGTTGCCGTTCGATCCTTCGGTTGGGGAGTTTCGGATTCACTACGCCGGCTTCTTTGATCCCGGTTTCGGCTGGAGTTCGGAAAGGACGACCGGCAGTCACGCCGTTCTGGAGGTGCGATCTCATGAAGTGCCGTCCCTGCTCGAGGATGGGCAAGTCGTCGGCCGTCTCAATTACGAACGTCTCCTGGCCACGCCGGCGAAGCTTTACGGACAACAGATCGGCTCTTCTTATCAAGCGCAGCAACTTACGCTGAGTAAGCAATTCAAGCGGTCGTAGAGTATCGCCGCCGGGCCTGAACGGGTTCCGATCTGGCAGGCCTGAAGTGGCGTCCCCCTTCCACCTGTGCTAACTTTTGAAGACGGAGCCAAATATGAATCGCCGCGATTTTGTTGCGCGCACTGCCGCTGCTGGAGCGCTTGCTCTTCAACCTTTCCCCCACCACTTGTTCGCGAGCACCACCAGGAAGAACGCGACCGACCGCATCAAACTCGGCCCGGTGGGCGTGGAGCTGAGCCGGCTGGCGATGGGCACCGGCACGAACGGATCCGGCGGCAGCTCGAACCAGACCAAGAAGCTCGGTCTCGGCGGCGTCGCCGGCATGTTCCAGGCCGGCTTTGACCAAGGCCTGACGTTCTGGGACTCCGCCGATCAATACGGCACGCACCCGCACCTTCGCGAGGCGCTGAAGAAGGTACCGCGCGACAAGGTCACGATTCTTTCCAAGACGCACGCCTCCACCGAGGCCGAGATGAAGGCCGATCTCGACCGGTTCCGCCGGGAGCTCAACACCGACTACATCGACATCCTGCTGCTCCATTGCATGCTCGACGGCAACTGGCCCGACCGCAAAAAAGGCGCGATGAACGTCATCTCCGAAGCCCGCGAAAAAGGCATCGTGCGCACGCACGGCGTTTCGTGCCATACGCTCGACGCGCTTAAGACCGCGGCACGCACTCCGTGGGTACAGGTCGACCTGGCGCGCATCAACGCCCACAAAATCGCCATGGATGCCGATCCTCAGACCGTTATTCAAGTGCTTCGCGAGATGAAAGCCGCGGGCAAGGGCGTGATCGGCATGAAGA
>JBOGMR010000636.1:0-2038 GCA_050746825.1 Bryobacteraceae bacterium
GCGTAAATATGTGCCGCTGCACTCCCTCGGAATTGGCGCGATCGGCCCGGTTGTCGTATGGATTCTGCGGACCGCCTACGATCGGCACGTTGTCGATCGAGCGGTTGAACGCATACTCGATCTGAAACGCCAGCCCGTGCGAATATCGCTTCGACACTTCGACCTGCAACTGGTTCAGGATGGAGTCGGCCCCGGTCGCGAGCAGATTGATGCTGGACCACGGCTGATACGGCCGCCTGGGCTGGATCGCATCGCCCGACTGCACCAGCGGCTCGTTCATCGGCCGGTTGTACCAGGGCAGGTGGCTGGTCTTGTTACCCACGTAGGACACGCGCACACCGAGGTTCGCGATCACCTCGCGCTCGACGCTCAGATTCCATTGCTGAGAGAGAGAGTTCTTCAGCTCGTGGTCGACAGCCGTGATCACCGGGTTCGACGCGATGGTTGCTGTGCCACCGAACGGCCGGGCCAAGGTGAGCGTGGGCTGCGTACCCGGATCGGCGATGTAGCTCTCCGCCAGCAGGAACGGCGGGTTCGTGAACCCAATCTGCCGCCCGCCGATAAAGAACGGCACCTGGTTGTAATACCGGCCAACGCCGCCACGGATGACGGTCTTGTTGTCCGCGAAGGGACGGAACGCGAACCCGAAGCGCGGCGCGAAATTCTTCTTGTCGGTCTCGATGACGCTATCACCCCAGCCCGCTTCGGTCGAGGTGCCGAACGGGTATGCCCTTAGCAACGCCGCAAGCGCCTGCTTGGGAATCGCATTGCCCGGGAACACCAGCTTGCCCGTCTTCGGGTCCAGATTCGCCTGTGTGTTGTCGCGCTCTTTATACGCCGTCTGCACCATGTAACGCAGGCCGAAATTCACCGTCAGCCGGCGCGATACCTGCCAGTCGTCCTGCACGTATCCGGCGTAGCGCCAGAAGTAGTTGAGGTAAGTGGGCGCGGCAGACGCTCGCCCGGTGCTCGCTGGATAACCGAGCAGAAAATCGGCAAAGGCATGCGGAGCGCGCGCGGCAGCGGCAGGACTTGTGTACCGGCCCGTGAAGTTGAAGGATCCGAACGCTGCATCTCCGGTTAATCCGGATCCCAATCCGAAGGCGGTAGCGATTCCGCTGAACCGGTAACGCGCAATATCGACACCGGCTTTCAGCGTGTGCCGGCCGCGGACGTGAGTGAAATGGTCCATGATCTGGTCGGTGTAGATTTTCAAACCGGCATCCCCGCCGTAGTCGCCAATCTGGTTCTGGAAATTGATCGCGACTCGCGGCAAGCCGCCCATCGGCATCGGTCCATAGAGGTCCGGGAAGAGCGACTGCGGATTGAAGTCCAGATTCATTCCCACGCGACGGGGCCGGTAGTAAAAGGACACCCCGCGCAATTCGTTCAAAGTGCTGGGCGAGAACGTGTGATTGTGTGTGAGGTTCCAGCTCTGCTGGTCAAATCCGCCATTGCTCCAGTGGCCATAGCCTTCCGGAAAGGGTCGCGCCACGAAGAACGGATCGCCTTTGGAGTAGTAATAGCTGCCTGTCAGATTGTCGTTGTCACCGAGCTTGTGGTCCAGCCGGATTCCGTATTTGTTGATGTTGCTCTTGTTCGCGATGTTGCCGCTCCAGTAGTCCAGCTCCCCGATGGGCTGCTGGTTGGGCAGCGGAACGAATTTCAGAATCGCGGCCGCGCGCGCATCAATCCGGTTAGCCGGAATCTGATTGCCAATGAAGGCCTGCTGGGTCAGGGGATCGATGACCGCAGGCAGGCCCGCGAAGTTCCCGTTCCGCCACGCCTGGTTTGGAACTGCCGCCCGCACGAATGTCGGCGTCCGTTGGCGCAGACCCTCGAAGTTGCCGAAGAAAAACGTACGATCTTTGATGATCGGCCCGCCCACCGAAAAACCAAACTCGTTGCGATTGAAGGGCGCCTTCGTCACACCAGGCTGATTCGGGTTGTTCGAGTTGTACACGCGGTTCTGGTTGAACTCGAATACCGAGCCATGCAACTGATTGGTTCCCGTCTTGGTGATCACGGTCACCGCGAC
>JBOGMR010000637.1:0-3231 GCA_050746825.1 Bryobacteraceae bacterium
TCACCGGCTTTTACGGGATGAACCTGAAGGGCCTGCCGTGGAGCGACTCGCCGCACGGCGCCTGGATCGCCGCCGGGGTGATCGCGGCGTCGTCGGCGGCGCTGATGGCGGTGATGCGGCTCATGCGTTGGCTGTGAAAAGGAATCAGCCGGCGGCGGTACAATGGCGCTATGGCAGGGCTACGCTAGTCCGCCGCCGTTCTGGCGCCGCTGCCCGGCCAACCCCACTCGCTACTGCAGTTCTTCCATCACTTCATCGAGCGCGCTCTTCGGCGGGCGTGTCTTCGATTCGGGCAGCGTAGCCAGCGGCTCGTCCGCCATCTGGAGCATTTCGTGGAAGGTCGGCTTGTTCGTGCTGACATAGAGCACGCCAGTGAGTACTTCGCCCTTCTGCTCCGCGTCGTGGAGCGCGCCAAGCGTCTTCATCTTGTCGGTCGGATCGAAATCGCGTCCGAGCTTCTTGATGCGCAGGTGCGAGCCGTCGTGAAGCTGCACGTCCTGCACCGCCCCCTCTTCGATCTCGACGTTGATGTCCTCATAGTAAGGAACAAAGTCGAGCTCATGCACAGGCTCCTCGTGATCCTTCATATACGAGTAGCTCTTGGTGGAGCCTTCATGATCGTTGAAAGTCGTGCAAGGCGAGATCACGTCGATGACCGACAGACCGCGGTGGCTGATCGCGGTTTTGAGGATGGCCTGAAGCTGCTTCTTGTCGCCCGAGAACGAGCGCGCTACAAACGTCGCGCCCCACTCCATCGCAAGGGCGCAGCAGTCGAAGGGCGGCTGGTCGTTGATGACGCCGGTCTTGAGCTTCGAGCCCAGATCCGCGGTCGCCGAAAACTGCCCCTTGGTGAGCCCGTAGACGCCGTTGTTTTCGATGATGTAGATCAGCGGCAGATTGCGGCGTAGCAGGTGCATGAACTGGCCGATGCCGATCGAGGCCGTGTCGCCGTCGCCGGTGACGCCGATCCCGAGAATATTGCGATTGGCCAGCAGGGCGCCGGTGGCGATGGCGGGCATGCGCCCGTGAACTGCGTTGAAACCGTGCGCCAGACTCAGAAAGTATGCCGGCGACTTCGACGAACAGCCAATACCGGAAAACTTCGAAACCATCCAGGGCTCAACGCCGAGCTCGAAGAAACACTCGATGATGCGCTCGGAGATCGAATTGTGTCCGCAGCCGGCGCACAAAGTCGTCTTGCCGCCCTTGTAGCTCAGCACGTCAAGCCCGATCCGGTTGGTCTTCCTGGGAGGAGGCGTGACCGTGGTGCTCATAATCCCTCCTGCCGGACGATATCGTCCGTGATCGTTCGCGCATCGAGCGGCAATCCGCCGTAGTAGCGGACGCTGCGCAGACGTTCCACGTCCGACGGCTCCAGATCGAGGCGCATCAGCGCCAGGAGCTGCGCGTCGCGGTTCTGATCGATCACGTAGACGCGCTCGTGGCGGCGGATAAAATCGATCAAATCGTTGTTGAACGGATACGCGCGGAGCCGCAGGTAGCTGGTCTCGCAGTGGAATTCCTGGCTCAACTGGTAGCGGCTTTCGACCAGCGCGTGATGCGTCGTGCCGCAAGCGACGATGCCGATCGAGGCCTGCGGGTTGTAATCGGCGACCGGTGGAAGAACCGCGCTCCGGATGGATTCGAACTTGCGCGCGAGCCGGTCCATGTTGTTCGCGTAATCGTCCTCGCGCTCGGAATACTGCGCGCTTTCGTTGTGGCCGCTTCCGCGAGTGAAGTATGCGGCGGCCGGATGCGCCGTCGCCGGCAGCGTACGCCAGCCGACGCCATCGCCGTCGATATCTTTGTAGCGGGCGAACGAGCCGAGCCGGTCGAGATCTTCCTTGCTGAGTACCTTGCCGCGCCGTATCGGCTTCTCCGGATAGGGGAACCGATCCGACATCCCGTTGTTCATCCCGAGGTCGAGATCCGTCATCACGAACACCGGGGTCTGGAACTGCTCCGCCAGGTCGAACGCTTCGATCGCCATCGTGAAGCACTCTTCCGGGTTGGTGGGAAAGTAGAGCGGATGCCTGGTGTCGCCGTGCGACAGGACGGCGGTGGTCAGCAGATCGCCCTGCGCCGTGCGCGTAGGCAGGCCGGTCGACGGACCCA
Source organism: Bryobacteraceae bacterium (assembly GCA_050746825.1). Classification (GTDB taxonomy): domain Bacteria; phylum Acidobacteriota; class Terriglobia; order Bryobacterales; family Bryobacteraceae; genus JBOGMR01. The sequence continues at coordinate 2,116 of JBOGMR010000637.1, forward strand.
CCCGCTGCACATCAAAGATGACCGCCGGGACTTCCGCGTAGTAGCCGAGTCCGACGAATTCGGACATCAGCGAAACGCCCGGTCCTGCCGTGGAAGTCATCGAGCGCGCGCCCGCCCAACCGGCGCCGATCACCATGCCGATGGAGGCGAGCTCGTCTTCCGCCTGGACGACAGCGTATGTAGACTTGCCGGTTTCCGGGTCGATGCGAAAGCGCTTGAGATATCCGATCAGCGATTCGACCAGCGACGAAGACGGCGTGATCGGATACCAGGTGACCACCGTAACTCCCGCGAACATCGCGCCCAGCGCGGCAGCGGAATTGCCGTCGATAATGATCTTGCCCGCGGTTTCGTTCATCGGCGCGACGTAGAATGGATCGGCCTTCGGGAGATTCTGCGCGGCGTATTCGTATCCCGCTCGTAGCGCGCCCATGTTGAGCTCGGCGGCTTTCACTTTGCGCTTGCCGAACTGCTTGTAGAGAGCCTTGCGCATCTCTTCCAGGTCGATGCCCAGCAGATTGGCAAGCACGCCGTCATAGATCATGTTGCGGACCAGCTTGCGGAGCTTGGCTTCCGGGCACACCGGCCCCACCAGTTTGTCGAACGGCACCGGATAGAAGTGCAGGTCCGAGCGCTGCGCGTTCAGGCGAAGCGGTTCGTCGTAAACCACCGCGGCGCCGCTGTCGAGCTTGGCGACGTCCTCGCGCGCCGTCTCCGGATTCATCGCCACCAGAAAATCGATTTCCTTCTTCCGGCCGATGAAACCGCGCTTGCTCGCGCGAATCGTGAACCACGTGGGGAGCCCCGCGATATTCGACGGGAACATGTTTTTGCCGGACACCGGGACGCCCATCTGAAAAATAGAGCGCATCAGGACGCTGTTCGCCGTCTGGCTGCCGGATCCGTTGACTGTCGCTACTTGAATGCTGAAGTCGTTGACGACCCTAGGGTGTGCCTCGCCGGACCGTGACTCGGCCGGCGCGGATTGAAGTGTTGACATCGATACGCAGTCCTTGGTATTCCTTCAGGAATTTTTGAAGATGACTTGCACTCTCGATTATACATCGATGGGCGGAGCCTTTTGAGCACCTGTAGGCGAGTCGACGAAATCTGAGC
>JBOGMR010000638.1:0-3324 GCA_050746825.1 Bryobacteraceae bacterium
ACCTTCACCATATCTCGCAAGGATGCGGCCAGCTTGAGCGGCACGTATGCGGCGTCCGCTAACGGACAGTTCCTGGTCGAGAACAATTTGCTGAACTCTTCGCTGGTGGTCACCAACACGCTCGACACGTCGAGCGGCACGACACTGGGTTTCACGTTCGCAGGTGATCTCGGGTTGCGGTTTACCTCATCCGGTGGAACGGGCGCGGGCACGCTACAGAAGGTCGACCTCACCAGCGGGGCGGGAATCCGGCCGACCAAGATTACGGAAGCGCCCATCGCTCCGCCGGTGGGCTTCTCCTTTATCCGCACTCTGGCGCCACTGTCGAACGGCAGCGCCATCATCGGCCTGACGCAGTCGGGCTTCACGATTCTGCCACCCGACTACGACGCGCCGACGCTCGAGCCCCGGATCGACAATATTGTGAACTCGGCCGACAATACGCGGCCGGTCGCTCCGGGCGGGCTCATCAGCGTGATCGGGGGAAACATCAGTTCCGTTTCCGTTTCGTCGCGCGAAATCCCGCTGCCGACCGTGCTAGGCGAAGCTTGCTTCGAAGTGAACGGCGATATGATTCCGCTGCTTCTGGCCTCGCCCGGCCGCCTCAACGCCCAGTTGCCGTTCAAGACGGCCGTGGGCAACAATCGCGTCGTTCTCCGGACTCCGGGCGGAATCACCAATGCCACGCTGAATGTACTGCCCACCGCGCCGGCGGTATTCCGCAGCGGCACGGCAGGAGGCGAAACCGGGATTCCCCTGATCACGCGCGTTGCCAACAACTTGCTCGTGACGCTGTCGAACCCGGTGCATAAAGGCGACGACCTGGTGATCTATGCCACGGGGTTGGGCCAGACATCGCCCGTAGTGGAATCCGGAGTGCCGGCGCCTTCCGATCCTCTGGCAGGAGTGTCGTTCGACCCGGCCGTCGTCCTCGGGCACATCGAACTGCCGGTCACGTATGCCGGCCTTGCGCCGGGCGAGATCGGGGTCTATCAGATCAACGTCAAGGTGCCGCATTCGGCGCCGCAGGGTCTGGCAATTCCGATGACCATCTTACAGAGCTCAGGAGTTACCACGTTGTCAGTCAGGGTAGTGGATTGAACAAACGAGTATCACGGGGTCACATATGAAACAAGCATTCGGTTTTCTCCAATCGATTTCGACGCGGGGCTTGATGCTGGCGGCGCTGGCCTGGCCGCTCGCGGCGGCCGGGACGCTCGGCACCGTCGTTCCTACCGGCGGTCAAACCGGCGACATCGCGCTCGACGAGAGCCGCGGTGTGCTCTACATCGCCAACTTCACCGCCGGCCGTATCGAAGTCATGAGCTTGTCGGACTTGAGCATCCCCAGGTCGATCAACGTGAATCCGTTCCCCAACTCGATCGCGCTCTCACCTGACGGACGCTTTCTCGTAGTGACGCACTACGGCAACTTCGCCAAGCCCATCGACCCGAACAACGCGCTCACTGTGATCAACCTCAACGACAGCTCGCGCCAGACGTTCGGCCTTGGCTCTGCGCCGCTGGCTGTCGCCTTCGGCAACGACGGCAAGGCGCTGCTGGTGACTACCACAGAGATCTCCCAGTTCGATCCGGTTTCGGGCGCGCTATCGGTGATCGATACGATTCCCAGTCTCGCGGCCAAGACGCTGCCGCAGGATGGTCCGGCGTTTCCGGCGCAAATCACAGAGTCCGCGATCGGCGTGTCGGGCGACGGGCGTAAGATTTACGGGACGACCGAGGCGTTCGGGTTCAGCTTCGACGTACAGCAGAAAGAGTTGCGGACGTTTGGGACCAAGGGTGCTTCTCCGCCGTTCGGCCCCCGCTCGCTGGCTGTGAATCGCGACGGATCGTATTTCGCGCTCGGCTGGGCTGTTCTGGATTCGCGTGGACGCTTTCTCTGGGAAAGCTACGACACAACTGCCGCGAGCACCCAGTCGACCACAGGGCAGTTCCACGTCGGTGGGTATGCCATCGACTCAGTGGCTGGACTCGTCTATGCGCAAGTGCCTTCGACGGTTCAAGCGGCGCCGGCCGGCGGGCTGCTTCGAGTCCTCGAAGCAGATAACGGAACCGTGCGGGAGACTTTCAAGCTCACCGAGAACCTCGCGGCCGGCCATGCCATCCTCAACAACGCCCGGGACATTCTCTACGCCGCCTCCGATAGCGGCGTCATCGTGTTGCCCGTCGGCTCGCTGGGTTCGCAGCGTCGCGTCGTCGCCTCCAAGGAAGACCTGGTATTTCGCGGCAACTTGTGCGACAAGAAGGTCTCGACCCAGGAAATGCAGATCGTCGATCCGGGGGGTGGGCGCACCGATTTCGTGCTCTCCTCCGATATTCCGGGCATCTCGATCACACCGTCTCGCGGTGTAACGCCGGCCTTGGTGCGAGTCAGCGTCGATCCCAACGGCTTCCAGAACCAGAAGGGTACGCTCTCCGGTAGGATCACCATCTCCTCGCTCAATGCCGTTAACGTGCCGCAGCCGGTTCGCGTCCTGATCAACAACCGCGAGCCGGACCAGCGCGGCACCTTCGTCAACATCCCGGGAAAGATCGTCGACATTCTCGCCGACCCGGGGCGTGACCGTTTCTACGTGGTACGTCAGGATAAGAATCAGATCCTGGTCTATGACGGCTCGACCTTCAATGTCCTGGCAACGCTCCGGACCAACAACGGGCCGACGCAACTGGCGATCACGCGAGACGCCAAGTTCCTGATGGTCGGCCACTCGCATGCGTGGAACGCCAACGTCTACGATCTGGATACTTTCGAGACGCAGCGGCCGATCGAGTTCCCGCATGCGCATTACCCGCTCTCGATCGCGGTCTCCGGCCGTTCCATTCTGGCGTTAGCCGATAACCGGCAGGTCGGCCGCGGCTACAACACTATCGATAGCGTTGACTTCCTGGGAAGAAGGGCGATCGAACTCCCTTCGCTCGGGGCGATCACCAATAAATTCAGCTCCATCATGACGCTGACGTCCACGCCCAATGGTGCGGCGATCTTCGGCGCCGCCAATGACGGCACGGTGCTCCTTTACGACGCCAACGCCGATGCCTTTACGACGATCCGCAAGGACCTTACCAACCTGCTCGGCGCCTACGCAGCGTCGAATAACGGGCAGTACGTGATTGGAAACAACCTGCTCAACGCCTCGCTGATTCCGGTCAAGAAGTTTGAGACCCTCACCGGCAGCTCGTCCGGATTCGCGTTCGTCGAACAAAGCGGGTATCGAACCACGACCGCTTCAAACGGCGGCGCGGGCGTGATCCAGCGCGTCGACCTGACCGAGGCGACGTCCATCCGGCCCACGCGGCTTGTCGA
>JBOGMR010000639.1:0-3685 GCA_050746825.1 Bryobacteraceae bacterium
CTACCCGGCGCTGTCCATTGGGCGAATAGAAATCGAGCGACAGGTTGTTGCCGGCATCGCGGCGGAGCGCGTAGTTCGGCAGCGGCGACGCCAGCGCCGGATTCACCTGTGCGAACACCGCATCGGCCACCTGCCGGTCGTTCATTCCGGGCTCTACTTTGAAATCCCGGTACTCCACCTGCGGCTCCGGCCTATGACGCTTGGCCGGTTCCGCTTCAACTGTCGCGAGCATGCCCGCAACGCCGAACACGAGCAGAATGGAAAAGTTCAGGAGCCCGAGATACATGTGGATCTTCTTGATCAGTTCACGCATGGCGCAGTTCGGTTCAAGTCTTCGATCGTTGGGAGGTTCCCTTGAGTTTTTCCGGCAATGCTTCCGTCAACCGGAACTCCGCGACGCCTGACGGTTTCGCTGCGGCGCGAAGCGCGTAATCGACGATGACGCGGGATCGTTCAGTCACGGCCTCGCGCACTCGAAATTCGCCGCCTCATCGATGCTTCCCGTCCCTTTGTACTTCGCCACCTGGGGATACGGGCACAGGGGACGGGTGCGCACCGTCCGCCCGCCCGCCACGCGCGCCGCCTGGATCCGCTCGGGCGCCGCGCCGCGCTCGACCCAGGCGACCAGCGGCGTCAGTGCATCAAACGTGCTCGTACCCACGCCGCCCGCGCAGTGGAACATCCCCGGAACCATGAACAGCCGGAAGAATCCGTCCGCCGGCGCGCCCATTCGCTCCCGCATCTGCTCGTAATACTCGACGCCCATCCGCGCGTTCAAGGCCTGGTCGGCCCACCCGTAGTACATCACGATTTTCCCGCCGCGCGCCTCGAAGCGCTTCAGATCCGGATCGGTGGCGTCGAGCATTTGCCGTATTCTCGTCATCCTGGCAGGATCTTTCGCGAAGTCGAAACGGCTGAGCGTCCACTGCGGGTCTTTCTCCGGAAATCCCATGTAGCGGAAAAAACTCTCGCCGAAATTGACGGAGATCGTACGGCCATCGTTGCGCACCAGCCACGGAATCCAGCCGCTCTGCCCGGCCGGTCCGGCGACTTCCGCCCCCGCCGGCCAACCCGGAAAAAGCCGCTTACCGCCGCCCATCACATCCGCATAGATCCTTCCGAGCGCTTCGATTTGCGGCGCGGTGAAACAGCCGGCGCCGTCCGCGTCCCCTGCGCATTTCGGCAGGTCGCGCGCGGGCGAGAAGTCGCACTTGCGCGGGTCGTCGATCAGCCCGTCCTTCAAGCCGTCGGCGCCATCGCACTTCGCATAGATGCGGTCTGCGAGGATGTTCAGTTTCGGCCCCGGAATCGGTGCTGCCGCGACAGCCTGTGCGATCCACGCATAGGATGTCATGGTCCCCGAAAAATCCAGCACCGGCGCGCCGACCACGATGCCGTCGAAATCTTCGGGAAAGCGCTGCGCCGACATCAGCCCTTGACGCCCGCCGGTTGAGCATCCGTCGAAGTAGGCGCGCGACGGCGGCTCACGGTAATACACGCGGATCAGCCTTTTGGCCGTCTCCGCCGTCACGTGCACGGCGCGAAAGGCGTAGTCGAGCAGTTTCTGGCTGTTCACCGCGAAGCTCGCGAGCGGCTCGGCCGCGCCGTCGTGCCCGGTGTCCGTCGACGCCGTCGCAAATCCACGCTGTAGCGCACGGTTGCGCGCCGCCACCCGTGGCTGCGCATCGAACGACTCGCCGGCGAATCCGCCGTTCCCGAACATGTAGAGCCGGCCGTTCCAACCCGCGGGAAGATTCACCTGGAAGCGCACCTCCGGCAGCACCTGGCCTTCGACGCGGCAGTGTTCTGGAGCGTCCGAGGTGGCCGCGATCACGGTCGCCAGGGTTACCGAGAGCTCGTAGCCCGTCTGACTTCTCAGGTCCGCGCAAGTGGTCTTGGGCATCCGCGACGATTCCTGCGAGCCTGCCGTCCAGTCCCTGAACTGAGAGCCGTTCTGCGCGGGCGCCAACTGCTCTGACAGCCCGCTGCAAATCATCACCGCAATCCACCGCGTTCGCATCCGCCGCTCCATAGGCTACATTATCCACGAACGCGCAGGGCGGAGTTCGTGTTCGCGCCAGCCGGATTTTCCGGTGCAGACCGAATGATACAATCGCCGTAGGCCGGAGTAACCGCTTAATGACCGAGACCAGGGGTTTGCCATCCACGCTCGGCGCCTTACGCCAGAGCGAGTTTTCCGAACAGCGGGTAGTGGGGAGGGGCGTCAAGGATGAGCTCCGCGACAACCTCATCTGCCGGCTTCAGCGCGGCCAGCCTCTGTTTCCCGGGATCGTCGGCTATGACGATAGCGTGATTCCACAGGTGATCAACGCAATCCTCTCGCGCCACAACTTCATCCTGTTGGGCTTGCGCGGGCAGGCCAAAACGCGTCTCATCCGGCAGATGACAGACGTGCTCGATGAACGGATCCCTTACGTCGCTGGCTGCGAGATCCACGACAACCCCTACCAGCCGATCTGCCGCCGCTGCCGCGACCTGATCGCCGAGCGAGGCGACGAGACGCCTGTCGCGTGGCTCGACCGGCTGCACCGCTACGTGGAAAAGTTGGCCACGCCCGACGTCACGATCGCGGACATGATCGGCGACATCGATCCGATCAAGGCGGCCCGCGGCGGACATCACCTCTCCGACGAGCTTACCGTCCACTACGGCCTGCTGCCGCGCGCGAACCGCGGCATCTTCGCCATCAACGAGCTTCCCGACCTCGCCGGCAAGATCCAGGTGGGGCTGTTCAACATCATGCAGGAGGGCGACGTTCAGATTAAAGGCTACCCTGTGCGGCTGCCGATTGACGTGCTGCTCGTGTTCACCGCCAATCCAGAGGACTACACGGCGCGCGGAAAAATCATCACGCCTCTCAAAGACCGGATCGGAAGCGAGATCCGCACGCATTATCCGGCCACTCTTGACCAGGGCATTTCCATCACCAGGCAGGAAGCCTGGACCGAGCGGAGCTCTCCAGTCGAAGCGCGCCTCCCGTCGTACGTGCGAGAGGTGGTCGAGCAGCTTGCTTTTCTCGCTCGCGAGGACAAGCGCGTCGACAAGCGTTCCGGCGTCTCCCAGCGTCTGCCGATATCCGTGATCGAGAACATCACGTCCAACGCCGAGCGTCGCGCTCTGAAATCCAAGGAGCCTCTCGCGGTGGCTCGCATCGAAGACATCTACGCGGCGCTCTCCTCCATCACCGGCAAACTGGAACTCGAATACGAAGGCGAGCTCAAGGGCGGGGACGCCGTCGCCCGCGAGATTATCCGTCTGGCCGTCGGCAAAGTCTACCAGAAGTATTTCGACGGCGCCAACGTTGCTCAGATCGTGCAGTGGTTTGATCTGGGCGGTAGTCTGAAGCTCGATGCCATGGCCGACGCCGAGTCCATGCTTAAAGAGCTGTCGGCCATTCAAGGCTTGATCGAGAAGACTCGCGCTGTCGGCGTGACGGCCGACGACCCCGCCGCCGTCCGGGCCTCTGCCGCCGAATTCATCCTGGAGGGTTTGTATGCGCAGCGCCGCATCAGCCGGTCCGAAGAGCGAGGCTTCGTCGCCGAGGAGCGCAAGCGCGAGACACCGTTGCGCGAGGAAGGCGGTCCGGCTCCCAAGGGAGGCTACCGCCGCCAGTACAACTGACCCGCGACCGTAAGGGAGCGGTTTTTCCGACGCCTATGAAGTG